>CBILQL010000032.1:0-15221 GCA_966238865.1 uncultured bacterium | reverse complement strand
CGTCCTTCGGGCCATCCACGGCCGCCAGCGCGACCCAGTGGGACACCGGGAATTGCTTCAACAATGCGACCAACCTGGCTTCGGGCCTTCCCGGCTCCTCGAACCAGCACAGCGTTTCCTGGACCGACGCCACGCCTTTCGTAGAGGCGAACAACGGGGCCTCGCTGGACCTCCGAGCGGTCTCGGCGACTGCCATGGCCGGCGCCGGCTACCGCGATTCCACCAACGCCCCGAACGACATTAGCGGCTTCGCCCGGCCGTCGCCGCCGCACATCGGCCATTGGGAGGCCGCCTCGGCGGCGCCGCAGGAGGATTTCCCGGCCATTCCATTCGGGCTTTCCTCCCTGCAAACCCTGGTGAGGATGTAGGCCATGGGAGTCAACGATTGGACCCTACTCTCTCCTTCCACGGTCCGGCTTCCTGGAAGGGATGGAACCATCTATCCCCGACCGTGGTGCGATGCGGACTATGACGAAGTGAACGATGAGGTGGTTTTCTACGAAGGCTACGAGGACGGCAGCGACTACGCGCAGACCATCTACTCCAATTGCATCTTCGGCTACCACAAGGCCAGCAACGAATTTCGCATGAAGCGGCTCATGAACTGGCAGAACACGACGCCGGGGAACGGGTACAGCATCGCGCCGCTCGCCGCGAACTCCGAGGACCCCACGCCCGTCGACACGCATCCGAACTTCTGCTGCCTGGGAGGAAGCCTCTACCGCTTCGGCGGGGTCAACTCGAACATTCAGGGATCCGGCGGCGTGAGCGACGAGGCCATGTGGCGCATCGACTTGACAACCGGCGTCTGCACGCAGCTCACCCTGACCGGCACGCTTCCGCGCGGGAAGGCCGTCAACTTCGCCATGGCCGCCGACCGCCGCCGGCGGAACGTGATGATTGTGGGGGCCCCCACGGTGAACGGCGGGAATACCGTCTGCACCTGGCTCGTCAACGTGGACACCTTGGTCTCTCGGCAGGTTTCGGGCTCGCCGCCGACCGTAGAGGCAAACGGTTGTCTCTGCTACGACGACATCCGGGATGGATTTTGGCTTATAGGTGGCGGCTACGACGGTACGCTCACCATCCGCTTCTTCGACTGCAAGGCCGAGGCCTGGCGGACGGTCACGGCGAACAACTCCGGGCCGTCCTCGCGGGTCTACCACATGCTGCGGCACATCCACACTGAGGACCTGTTGGTGCTCCACGGCGGTGCCGAGGACTGGGACGACTCGCCAGCCAGCTACCTGAACGACACCTGGACCTTGGACCCGGAAACATTGCTCTGGACCGAGCTCAACACGCTCACGGACCCCACGGCCGTCCGGCACCCCTACATGGCCTTCAACTGGCGCCAGAACCGCCTCATCCTCAAGGCGGGTTCCGCCTTCTATGAGATGGAGATCCGGCGCCCCACCATCATCACGCCCCGCGGGCATGCCGCGGTTTTCAGAAGGAGCCGATAATGGGATACCGCGTCTATACCGTCATGATGGCGCCGGTGAGCGTCAGCACGGCGAAAACCCTCATCCAGATTCGCGCGGGCTCCTCGGCCGCCCTTCAGATTTCCAAGGCCTGGATTTTCCAGCGGGGAAGCGCCACGAACCAGCAGCTCGCTGCCAAGCTCTCGCGCTGGGCGACAGCCGGCACCGTGACATCCTACACCCCGGTTCCCCTGGACCCCGGCGATGCCGCAGCCAAGGCTGTCGGCGGCACGAACCTCACCGGCGTCAACGCCACCGTGGAACCCTCCGGCACCGAAGCCTACCTGATGGAGGAAGGCTTTTCGGTACTCGGCGCCGGCTACAACTACCTGCCGGTCCCGGAAGGGCGCATCCTCGTCCCTCCCTCGGGCATCATCGCGCTGACACTGACCCAGGCCCCCACGGCCATCACCTTGGGTGCCGGCATCGAATTCCTGGAGATGGGCGGATAAGTGGTCCTGCACGTCTTCCGGGTCCCCCCGCAGTATCCCGCTCCAGCACCCTGGAGCCCTGAGCTTGACCCCGCCAGCGCCCCGCAGGTCGTGACGGCATCCGCCTTGGCCACGGCCGGCGGCGCGTCCGTCGCGGCTGCGGGGAAGGTCCTGGGAATCGCTGGGGGGACCTCGGGGGGCGGCTCCTGCGTGTCCGCGTGCACCAAGAGGATGGCCAGCCAGGCCCAGGCCTCCGGGGGCGGGTCGCAGGCCTCCCAGGCCTCCAAGGTGACCCCTGCCGGTTCCGCGGCGACCTCCGGGGGCAGCAGCGCACCGGCCATGGCCAAGGTGGCCACAATCTCCGCTGCGGCTCAGGGCGGCGGCCAGGCGGCCAGCCAGGCGGCCAAGCGCACGACCGTCCAGGGACAAGTCACGTCCGGGGGCGCCCCCCAGGCCACCACCACGCCGGCCCAGGAAGGCGGGGCGAACGCCCTGACGACCGGCGGCGGCACGTGCACCTCGACGGCAACCAAGCGGACCGCCATCGGCACGGCGGCCCACTCCGGCGGCTCCCCGGCCGCGGCCGTCACCAAGCGGGTTCCGGCAAGCGGGTCGGCGGCCGGCGGCGGGGCCCCTGCGGCCTCGAGCGCGAAAACCACCTCGGCCAACGCGCAGGCCCAGGGCGGGGGCGCGCCGGTTTCCTCGGCCACGGCCGTGCCCGGCGGCGGCGCCAATGTCCGCTGCACGGGGGGCGGCACCACGGCGGCCCTGTGCCTCAAGTTGGCCCTCTCCCAGGCCCTGACCACGGCCGCGGGCAAGCTGCAGGCGTCGGCCTCCAAGCTCACCCAGGCCCAGGCCTTCACGACCGCCGGCGGCGCGCCCACCGCCTCAAGCGGGAACGGCGAAATCCTGGCCGAGGTCCTGGAAGCGGAATCCGCCTTCACGACCTCCCTGGAGCTGGAAGGGGTGTTCGATGAATAGCTGGATTTCCACCGCCCAGTCCCTGGACCTGCGCCTCAATACGCGCTTCGCCGGCCTGGGCGGGCTTTCCAACCATCGCATCTACTGGCGCGACCCGCAGGGCAACGTCGCCTACGAGGCCGCCGACGTCTTCGAGTCCACGAAGGTGCGCAAGGTCCTCCTGCCCACCACCTGGCGGGACGGCGCCGGCGTCGCCCTGCCTGGCCCCTGGCGCGTGTGGGCATATGCCGAGGGCGCCGGCGGGCTCGTGTACGTGGGCAAGCCCGTTACCATCCGTCTCAGCAACCCGGGGGAGGACTGATGGCCGCCTTGCTCATCGAGAACGTCTTCGCCGAGATGGAATCCCTCATCGGGGGAATCCGCGCCGGCGAGATGGCCAGCAACGGCAGCGACGGGGCCAATTTCGATTGGAATCCCTGCAACCGATTCGACGCCAACCTCTACCTGCCCGGGCCCAACGCTGACCTGTTCCTGTTGCAGGAGTCGCCGACCGACCTCGAGGTCCAGAACAACGGCGGGCTGCTCGAGAACCACCTGGACTTAGAAATCAGGGTCGCGTTCAAGTACGCTGACCCGCCCGAAAACCCCATCCGTCAGGCGCAGATCGACCTGTTCAAATGCCTGGACGACCTGAAGCGCGTTTTCGGCCGGGAGCATTCCTTGGGCGACTCAGGGGCCTTCGACATCCTGCGCAGCGCGCCCAGCCGCATCGAGTACGCGCAGTCCGGCGACATGCCGGGCCGACTCATCTCGCCCTGGCGGGTCACCTATTCCCAGCACCGCGATAACCCCGACCTGAGAGGATAACATGGGAGAGTACTTCGTCCACCCGAAACACAGTGTCATCCTGCGCGGCGTCGAGCGCCGGGGCGGGGAGAAGGTCACGGCCACGCTCGGCGAGGTTGCAGCTCTCCCCGGCAAGCTGCTCACCGCGGAGGAGTTCGAAGAGGTGTGCATCGACCTGCAGGCCGCCGCAGAACACGCGGATGAAAATGCCGGCAAGGAGCTCGCGGCCAGCCTGGAAGCCATGCGGAAGGGCGAGGCGCCCCCGTTTCCGACCATCGACGAAAACAAGGAGTAAGCCATGTTCAAGAAAGGCAAACGAGTATTGGCCCTGGCGGCCGAAGTCACCCCGGGGACGGCCGTCACGCCGGGCTCCACGTCCGCAGACTGGCAGGGCCGGGACGTGGATTGGCCCAACCCGATCGTCGAGTTCGAAGAGGACCGGGTCGCGTCCGGCGACCACGGCGAAAACGAAGCCATCGGCGGCGTGCAGACGCTGGAGTTCTCCGCGAAGTGGGCCCTGAAGGGTTCCAGCGCCGTGAACGTGGCGCCCGACTGGACCGTTCCGGCCGCCGGCTGCGGACTCCGGCGCACCGCACACGGGAGCACCGGGCAGTCTTGGGCCATGCACACCGACAGCGAGATCAGCACCGTGACCGCCTACGGCCTGCACATGGAGGCTGGCGCCAACCCGCAGCAGCTCGCCGTCCAGGCCCGCGGTTGCATGGGAGCCCCCAAGCTCGTGTGCCCCGGCCGCGGCAAGCCGGTCATGTTCGAGACGTCATGGAAGGGTTGCTGGTTCGCCGATGCCGACATCGCGACCGGCTCCCGTATCCTGCTCGACTCGCCGACCGCGCAGAAGCCGGAAAAGTTCCTGAGCAATACGGTGACCATCCACGGGGTGACCTACCGCGCGGATTCCTTCACCATGGATTGGGGCGCCATTGTGGAGCCCGTTCCCGACAGCGGCAATTCGACGGGCAACCTGCACTACTACCTCTCCGACTGGAAGCCGAGGCTGACCTTGGCCATCGAGCTGCCGCGTGCGGCGACCGACAACTGGCGCACCAAGATGGTCAACGAGGTGGTGGGCGTCGTGGTCGTGAACATCGGCACCCAGTGGAGCCTCACGGTCCCGCGCGCCCAGGCGACGAAGCGGACGGTGAAAGATCTCGGCGGCGTCGAGTACATGGAAGTGGAGTTCCGCTGCCTGCGAAACAATGGCTCCGACGCGACGATGGATGACCAGGTCGCGTGCGAGCTCTTATACGGAGCGAAGGCCTAGCAGTCTCCCGGGTGGGCCCCTGCCGGTACAGGGTCCCCTTGCCGCTGTATTCTCCTGCGGCGGGCCCGGGTCAATTCAACCAGGAGAGCAAGGAGAAAAATGGAACCCCAGGAAGCCCCCCAGAGCCCGCCCGAGCCCGGCACCAAGCCGGTCGTCGAGCGGCGGTTCACGCCCCAACAGCTCGCCGCCATGGCCGGCTACATCCCGCTCAACACCGAGCCGCTGGACCGGTTCACGCCTCCGCTGCTCAAGCAGATTCTGCCCGTCGCGGACTGGCCGGTCATCCTCATCCTGAAGCCGACGCCCATCGACCGCGTCAAGAGCATGGAACGGAATTCGGAGGCCGCCAACGCCGCGGCCCGCGCCGTGCTTTCCGGCGAAAAGCCCGAGGAGAAGGTGGACGTCGTGGCCTTCGGAAAAGAGGTCTACGAGACCGCCAAGGAACGAATCCGGGGCCTCGAAAACTATCGCACGCTGGCCGGCGAGGAAATCGCCTTCCAAGCCGACCCCGACGGCCGCATCTCAGACGAATGCTTGCGGAAGCTGGGGTGGCAACTCCTCGTCGACGTGCGCAACCGGTATTTCGACCTGTTCAATTTATCCCCGCAGGAACTCGAGGGTTTAGGATAGCGGCAGGCATGCACGCCGGGGTGATCTCCCCTGATGACCCGGACTTCGAAGAAGGGGGAGATTGCAGGCTTCGGGAGCACATGCCGCCGCCTGAGGAAGAAGTGAATGGAGTCGTCTACCAGTACTACAGCAATCCCGTCCTGTTCGTCCAGGACCACATACCGGATTTCGTCGAGGAGAAGTGGTACCGGGAAAAGTACGGGCAGATGCCGGACTATCGGGGGGTCAACCTACGGTGGATTCTGGCCTGCAAGTACTTCGACGCGTGGGTGGGCCGGTACCGGCATCGGATGGAACAGCGGGCCATAGCCGAGATGCAAAGGGGATTCCGTGGCGCAGAAGGTTAGCGTTGAGCTCGAGTTAATCGACAACATCTCCAAGAACTGGGATGCGGTCATGGGCCGCCTGGCCAAGGGCACGGCCACGGCCGCCGCCGATACGCGCCAGCTCAGCGGGGCCGCTCGGGTCGCGGAAACCTCCCTGCGCGCCGAAACCCGGGCCGCGGTCGACCTGAACCCCATCCTGCGGCAGACCGAGGTCATCGCCGGCCTGCTCGGCCAGCAGCTCAACCAGCTCTCCGAAAATGCGCGGCAAAACGCCTTGGGGATGGGTTCGCTCAGGTATTCCCTGGACCAGATTTCCGGCTCCATGCAGAGGGCTCGCGGGCAATCCGAAGGGCTGAACCAGAAAAAGCGGGGGATGATTTCGACGCTCGGCGACCTCCGCGCGGCCTACTTTGCGGTCGCCGGGGTCGTGGCCGGCGCCTTCGTGCGCGGGCTGATGGACGCTGGCATGGCCGCGGAGCGGGTCCAGCGTACCCTCAAGTTCGCCGAGGGCGGGGCCTACGCCGGGGGACAGGCCTTCGCCTTCCTGAGCCGCCAGGCTTCCACGCTGGGCTTCAACCTGCAAGCGGCAGCGGGGGCGTTCGGAAAGCTCACGGCGGCGGCCTATGGGACCTCCCTGCAGGGCCAGACGACCCGGGAAATCTTCATCGGCATTTCCCAAGCATCGGTTGCCCTCGGACTCTCTGCGGAACAGACTGAGGGGGCGCTGAACGCCATCCAGCAGATGATTTCGAAGGGCACGGTCCAGGCCGAAGAGCTCCGCGGCCAGCTCGGCGAGCGCCTGCCGGGCGCCTTCCAGATGGCGGCCCGGGCCATGGGTGTATCGACCGCCCAGCTTGGGAAGATGCTGGAGCAGGGCGAGGTCATGGCCGAGGACCTGCTTCCCAAACTGGCCAAAGAGCTGCAATCCACCTTCGGGAACGCCGCAGCGGAGGCGGCGGGAGAAGGCCAGGCCGCCCTGAACAGGTTCGGAAACGAGGTCCGGAGCATCGCCGCAGACGTCGGCGGCATGCTCGTGACCGGCCTCGGGAAGGCCGCGGACGCTATGCTGCGGCTGGGCGAGTCCGCGGAGATGGCGGAAAAGCGGCGGGCCCTGGCCAAGGCATGGACCGCAGAGGAAAAGCAGCGGATTGAGACGGAGATCCAGGCTCTCGAAGAGCAAGAGCGATTCCGCGCCGCCACGCTTGGGAAGGACCAATTCATCGTCGAAGCCGAAAAGAAGAAGCTCGAGGAGATGAAGAAGCGAAAAGCCCTGATGGAGGAGGTCGCGAAGCTCCAGGAGCAGGAGCGGATGAAGACCGCGGGCCCCACATCCGCCCAGGCAAAGCTCATCGGGGAATACGCCAAGGAGGAGAAGAAGGCCCGGGACAAGGCCGACAAGGACGCCAAGGCCGCGGCCGAGCGCCAGAAGCAGCTCGCCACCGAAGCACGCAAGGCCTTGCAGGACGTTCAGGTCGCCGCCATCCAAGATGACAACCTGCGCGAAATCGCGGCCATGGAGCTGAAGTACTCCCGCTTGCTCGCGGATGCGAAGGGGAACAAGGAGGCCGAGCGGGATCTGAATGCAGCCTTCAACCTGGAAGCGGAAGCCCAGGCCCGTGAGCATGCGGAGAAGCTGCGGAAGGCGCGCCTGGAAAAGGCGGTCGCCGCCCATAAGGAAGGCCAGGACCTGCTCGAGCAGGAGGCGGCTTGGAAAAGGGCCAGGGACAAAGAAGACCTGGAGGCCCTGAACAAGAAGTACATGGCCACCAAGGAATTCTTCGGCGGGCTCTCCCAACTGATGGTTGCCGCGGCCGGCCAGAATAAGCAGCTTGCCGCAGCGGCGAAGGCCGTCGCCATCGGTGAGGCTGTCGTACACACCTACCTTGCGGCGAACAAGGCGCTTTCCGCAGCGCCGCCCCCCTTCAACTTCCTCTTGATGGCAGGGGTCATCGCGGCAGGCATGGCGAACGTGGTCAAGATCCAGGGGGCGAAGGGCTTCCGCACAGGCGGATACACGGGCGACGGAAGCCCCGGGGACGTTGCGGGCGTGGTCCACCGGAAGGAATTCGTGTTCGACGCCGGCGCCACCGAGCGGTTCGGCCGGTCCAATCTGGAGGCCATGCGCACGGGCCGGGTTCCGATGGGCGGAAATTCCACGACCATCCATGCCCCCCTGACCATACAGCTCTCCGGGCCCACGCCACAAGAGACCATCGACCGCGCCGTCGATACCTACTATGAGCGCCTCCGAGAATTCCGCCGCATGCAGCGGGATGCCGATTACCTGGGCGTGCCGGAGGCGGCCTAATGGCCATCACTTCTGGAACCCATTATTTCGGGCCTGGGGAAGCTCTTGCAGACTGGAATGCGATTGCCGCCGAAATTGACGGTCAAGACCTAACAGGGGATGTGACCTTCATTCAGCGAGGGGACATTGTTCAAAGTGTACCCGCGGCTGTCAACTTTATGGTTCGGTTCCGAAACATTGGACTCAATTCCAGGACACTCCGTTTTACCTCTGCCTCTCAGCATTTCGGAAATCCTCTTGCTGGGTATAAGACTACAATTCTAGGCAATGGACCATTCGGGATTGTCTTCACAAATTCTGGGAGCTCTACGACTGGTAGAATAGAATTTGATGGGCTTCAGATTAATACTGATGAAGGAACGGGTTTAACTTCAAGCACTCTATTTTTGTTTCAGGCCGGCCGCAGGTACGTTTTAAGAAATATTATCCATTTAGCAAAACACAATACTTCTCCGAAAGTATTCATAGAGCACAACAATTCATCTATCGACCTGGACGTTTACAACTGCAAATTATTCAGCCAATTATCATCGCTTGCTATTGTTGCAGCTTTTCAAAACTTGTCCACAGGAAGAGCTCTCAGACTTGAAAATATTTCGGTGTACCTCGCTACAGGAGGCAGTTGCCTAAGTGCTTCAAACATTACAACAGCTGCAGCAAACCGATACATAAAGAACTGCATAGCCGCAAGTTCATCTGGATCTTCAAGCCTCACATACGGTGCATTGGCGCGTTCATTCAACGCATCATCAGATTCGACAGCTACCGGAACAGGGAGCATCCAAGGTTTCAATGCGGCTGCAAACTTTATTTCTCTTGACCCTGAGAATGTCAACTTTCTGAATTTGAGATCGAACTCGCTAGCTGCTTACGGGACGTCCGTAACTATTACCGAAAACACTTCCGGAATAAGGGCGAATTCAAGACCGAATGGCGACGGACTTGTTTCAATGGGGGCCGACCAGCTGGCCGCCTCTTCCAGCTTTGAAATTATGGGCGAAGCCTTTTCGTTCCAGCGGTGGCCGAAGCCCTCAATAAACCGGGCGATTGAGTGGGAGAAAATGTCCTCAATGAATTGGGTGGGGTTCGATAGAACGATTTCCCAGGACATCCACGAAGCGTCAGCGGTTTTCCGGGGGAGGGCGGCCAGCATCAACGCCCTGCAATCCTCTTTGAACTCGGCCAGGGAATCCTTCTTGCTGACCGGGTTTGGTGCGCACCTGTTCTCTCCGCTCGTTGACCACTCCGGTCCTATTATGGTCACTGCGATGGCGATGCCCCCCAGGAGCCATTTGGCTTTCGCGAACCCGATAACGGGGTACTTCCAGATAGAGGTGAGGTTCCGCGCCATCTCCCCGCCTCTCGTCTCGGTGACCCCGTCCCTGGCCTCCCTGCGCCCCGTGAAGGGCTATGAGGCGGACAAGTCCTTCGAGGTCGGGAAGGCCTTTACCTACGGCCAGGACCCCATCTATTCCGACAGGGCATCGGACATTGGCCGTTACGTCGGGACCTTCATGCAGACCACGGCCGAGGCCCAGGCCATCCTTGCCTACATCTGCGTCACCGCGCGCGCAGGTGTCGTGGCCATGCCCACCATCCCCGGCGAGCCCTACCCGTTCGGCGTGGTGCGGGGGACCTACCCCTTGAATTGCCGCATAAAGTCCGTGGAGATTTCGCGGAAGGACCTGCGGTACTGGTTTTTAAAAATCGAGTTCGTCGAGGAGGCGGCTTGAGAGAGTTTCACGCCATCGAAATCTATACCGACGACGGGAACGGGGACCTGATTCCCTATACCAATGCAGACGTTGGCGCCGTGGATGGGGTTTTCGCCTATATCTCCGGCCGGCCAGGCCTGGACGGCTCCCGGGCTGTCGCAGGTGACACTACGCGGACGGTCTGGTATCAGAATTTCCTCACCCTGGAGGGGTCCCGAATCAGCGTTTCGAGGGTCGCGGACATGCTGGAAGCCGGCGGCATGGCCTCCACGTCCCCGCCCTCCTTCGCCATCCGAAACGCGGGCGGCCTCCGCGATACCCTGCGCGCGGCCGGCATCTTCCTGGAGCGCTGCCGCGTCGTCTATTACTTCGTCCGGTCCGCGGACCTGGAGACCTTCACCTTCTATAAGCGCGGGACCTGGGTCATCGACGAAATGCCCCATGGGTCGAAAGACCTTGCCTTCCGCTGCGTGGACAACTCGAAGGACCTGTTCGGAAACCTGCCGGCCACCCCGACCTATTCGGTTTTCGGCTACGACGAAAAGAACATCGACGGGAAGAAGTTCGTGCCCATCGCGCTGGGCCGGGTCGCCAAGTCCCCGCTGGTGAGCGTGTCCAAAAATTTCGAGCGCGTGCAGCTCGGCTATGACGGCTCGATGGAAAAAGTCTATACCGTCCCGGCCGAGGATTACAACATCGACGCCTGGCAAGCCGGCCATTCTTATTCGGTGGGTGACCGAGTTCTGCCAGCTTCTCCGGACGGGTTTTTCTATGTGGCCACCACCAGCGGAACGTCTGGGGGTTCAGCGCCAACCTTTCCGCAAAGCGACGGCGCCACGATAGCTGACGGCGGGGTAACCTGGTTGACCTCCTGCAATCGAACGCTCACCCTCAAAACCACAGCGCTCTCATTTCTCGAAAACGATACTCGGCTTGTCGGGAAATATCTGGTTGTGGTGCACGGGACCAGGCAGAGCAAGAAAATTCTTGCCAACCAAGCATCCGACCCTGCTACCGGGCATACCGTCGTTACGATTCAAGGGTTTCTCGAAGGAGAGCCGGAAGACTGGAGCTTCTCTTCGGTTTCGACGTCTATTTGGCTCTACGAAGTCGCGAGTTTCGAATCTGTTTTGGTTGCCTCCAGCAGGGCGATTTCCGAATTCAAAAAGCCACTGGAAACCCTGTCGCTCGCCTATTTCAATTCGGATTCGAAATCATTCATCGGTGTTTCCGAGATTCAAACCCAGGAATCAACGGAAAACGTCGGGCGCACGGGATTTCCTGGATTCAGCATCTTATCCAAGTCGGTCGACGTCGAAGGCAACCTGCATGCCTTTGTGAATATTCGCCCGAAGGGATACCCGCATCCATCCTATGAGGTAATCGACGGCTCGCAAAGCACCTATAGGGAATATCTGTTCTCCAATTTTCTGGCCGAACATTTTCCGGATTTGCCGCTGCCGAATCTGAAAAACATTCGCGGCTTCGACGCCTTGTACCTGCTTCTCGATTTCTCCCATCGGTATAACGGCGGCGTGATCGCAAATCCCAACCTGCGCGCGACAATAAAGCTCATCGACAAATTCGCAAGGGAGGCGGTTACCGACGTTGTCAGTGCCACGCTGCACAATTCGAACGTCCCGACGTCCTTCGAGGACAAGAATATCCTCCCGCGGTCCTATTATGGGTTGCAGGGCGACGATGCGAATTTCTTCGCGATGAAAAACAGGCTCGACATTTCCGCGGCTATACCGGAAAACGCAACCGATTTTGTTTACACCATTGCTCGGCTGCATTTACAGGCGAACGGGTCCTCCCTGAATCAATATGTTTTCAGGCTTCGCGAGATCGGGCTTGTCGCGAGGAAAACCATCAACCTGACGTCGGAAACTATCCACGTCGGCCTGGACGGGGAGGTCTTCGGCTCAGAGTGGAGGTCCCCGGATGCGCCTGGCGTTTCGCGCAGGACGCCGTCCGCTCCGGTGTTGAATGTGGCGGATGCCGTCGAGCATTTATTGCGGAACCACGATTACAACCATTCCGCATGGAAGGCGGGCAAAGCCTACAAGGTGGGGGAGAAAGTCCGGTCCTCGGCGGACAACGGCTTCATCTACATCTGCACGGTCGCCGGCACGTCCCACGCTTCCACGGAGCCCACTTTCCCGACCACATTGGGGGCGACGGTCACGGACGGAACGGTCACCTGGCGTGCGCTGGACACTCTGAAAATCGATTGCGTATCCTTCGACGCGCTCGCTGTCCAGCGGGCCTCGTGGTACATCGGCCAAACCCTGACGGATTCCGGACCTTCGCTGAACACCTACAAGGAGTTGGCGCGGCACGGCTTTTTCGGCATGGTGATGGACCGTCATGGCCGCTTGCGCGTGAGCGCCTGGCGCGAGAACCAAACCCCGGTCATCACCTTTTCGTCGGCTGTCGGCGGGAACATCATCGAGGGCACGCTGAGCGGCCAGTTTCGCCCAAGCCCCATGTCTCGATGCTATAACGATTTCATGATTCGATTCGGCTTGAACCCCGCATCGAAGGAATATGCGCGGCAGATTGGCATCACCAACGCGGACCAACCGGAATTCCCGGCTCCCTGGGAAGGCGTGAACCCTTCCGGTAGCATCTCCTTTTCCGCCATCATAGCTTTCAGCTCTGACTTTCCTGGATTTCCAATCTGCTTTGAAATTTCCACAGCTGCGCCGCACGGAAAGGCCAATGGGGATTTCGTCGGCCTCTCTGGGAATAGCGATGGATTCGATTTCGGCCCGAGGCAGATACTGGCGGTTCCAACCACAACCACTTTCCAGGTTGGAGGCTTTCTCACGACAACCCCATCTTCTTCAGGTGGGGATCTCATTGCGTATGCCGATGGCCGGCTGAAATGGATGTCATTCGCCCCGGGCCTCACCAATTACGCCTATGCAAAGTCTCTATGGGAAATCGCCCGCAGCAGCTACCTGGTGACCAAGACCATCCAGCGCCTGCCGGACGAGTACAGCTCTTGCCCATGGTTCCCGGACCCCGAAGCCACTGACCCGGCCGGCAATCGGCTATGGCCAGACCTCCCCGGGGGCGACGACCACCCGGCAGCCAAGTACCTGGAGCAGTGGGTCACGTGGGGAGGCGTCCCAAAGCTCAGCACGCCGCCCTTCGAGGTCGACAAGAGGCCGGAACACCTGGCGCTTGAAGTCCTGGAACCCTGCGCATACCTGGACCAGGCACATACGGCAGGCCTTCCCGTTCAGGGGTGGATTTCCGAAATCACCGACCTCCCTTCCGAAGGAGCCAAGCCCGAGCGCCTGCGCATCGTGGTCACACTGAAGCCGGAAGAGCTAGTGGAAATCGACATCATCGACGAGCAGGGCGCCCTGGACACAGACATCATCGACGAGCAATCCGCATCTCCCACCGACATCATCGAAGAGGGATAAATGGCAACCGAGAATAAGAACGTCAAGCGCAAATTTTCGGCCACCGAATCGGCAGCTACCGCCCTGGCGCGCCAGATGTTTTATGCCGAGGACACGCGGCGCCTTGGGCTCGTGCTTGCCAATGGGACGGACAAAGAGTTCTGGTGGGCAGCGAGCCGTCTGGCCGACCAAACTGCGACCTACGGCGCCGCCCTGCTCGGTATTGATGGAATCGCCGGCATTACCCCTGAGGGCGGCTCGTCTGGCGGTCCAGGGACGCTGCGTTCGATGGTGCGAGGAATAGCCAGTATTGTAACGGGTCTCAGCATCGACGGAAATTTGAGTGTAGGGATTGGGAAATTGGTTTCCGCGTATGGACTCGGTGCGCATGGCTCCTCGAACATGGAACGCATCTCAATGTTTCACGGGGATGGCTTTGCGGATATTGCATCCGAATCGAGCGGTTCCGGAACGACTCGCCCGATGCGCTTACGTGTTGGAGACGAAGGCTCTTACTTGACGGCGATTGAAATCCTCGCGAATGGGATGGTGGGAATCGGCGGCACTGCCAACATCAATTACGACTTGACCGTGGCGAAGAGCAAGGCGGGGCAGACGGTCGGCCTGAAGGTGATGAACGAGGACTCGGCGGCGGACTCAGATGCCGAGATTCGCATCGAGGTGCAGGGCAGTAGCTCCGGCGAAGCCAAGATCCAGTGGGACAAGAACGGCTTGACCTACCAGATGGGGACGCACAAGACGGACAACAAGTTCGTCTTCGAGGCGGGCGGCGCAGACCTGGGCGACGGCGCGCTAATTTTCGAGATTGACGGCGGACTCCTGATGCATGCCGAGCTGTCGATCATCGGCGGCCTGCACTTTGACGACAGCCACCGAGTAGCCGGGGCCAGTGGTGCACTAACCCTTTCAAATGGCCCTACGGATGTCGTTGTCGGAAACCCGGCCGCCTACGTGGCGGTCCGATTCAACGACCTTCCTGGCCGCTATGTGTTCCCGGTCTGGGAACTCGACGAAGCATAATATTTATCCATTGGGGGCAACATGAATCAGTCAAATACAATCCTCGCGGAAATCTATAAGAAGCAGACGGAGATTTCCGCTCTCGTTATGGTGTTCGAGTCCGAGCTGAAGGAAAAGGAAAAGGAAATTCACAGCCTAAGAGCGCAGCTTGCCGCGAAGAACGCCGGCCAAGGCCTTGCCACCGCATCCGATCCTGGTGCGAAAACGGCGCCCCCCAGTAGCGAGAGTCTCTGAGGGCGATTTCCGTCCCCGCCCGGGGATTATACTTGGTCCGTGGACCTCCGGAACCGGAAAACCCATGACCTGCAGGGCGCCTTCCACTCCGCGCTGCTGGCCTCTGCTTTCTGGGAGCGGGAATGGCTGGCCGCCCGCGACGTGGCGCGCAAGCTGGTGACGTTCCGGGAATGGGATGGGGTGGCCCGCCAGGCGGCAGGCATCAAGGCCGAGCTGGCCCGCCGGGGCGCCAGGGATTACGACTGGACGGCGCCCCAATCTCCTCGCCGTCTGCCATAGTCACCCAAATGCTGCCGTGACGTCCGGGATATTCTCATGCTTCGTGGTGACACCAAGCTTCCCGGGCGGTACATCGACGGCAAGCTCCCGGCCATCGCGCACCAGGGTGACAACCGCCGCCCCACCTTCAGTCTCAACAAGTCGAACAAGAGCGGCGGCATCCCCGTTCAACTCTGCGCCTCTATACTTCAAAATGGCGTCACCTATCTTGGCGCCCGCCGATTCCAATGAGCTATTCGGGTGGAATGCTGTGATTCGCAGCCATGGCCAATGGTACACGGGGTGGGAATCTTTCCCGCAATGTT
>CBILQL010000031.1:0-15456 GCA_966238865.1 uncultured bacterium | reverse complement strand
GGTGCTGGAGGCCAAGCTGCTCGATCGCAAGTCTGCGGACAGCCTGTATGAGGCGATGGTGGACCGGAATTCCACCCCGCCCGTGCGTCCCCGGGATCCCCTCATCCTGGAGCTGATCGGGGAGGGCAGCTACAGGCTCCGCATCTATCCGGTCCGGCTGGGCCATGCCCGGCACTTCCGGCTGCGTTACCAGCTGCCTCCCAGGATAGGCCCGGAGGGCCTGGAAATGCCATTGCAGGCGGCCGTCGGGTCCCTGTTCCCATGGCAGCAGACGACGCTTCCCGTCACCTTCGTATCGGGCGGGGCCGTTTCCCAGGCCGTACTCGTCGAAGGGGCCAATCGGACCACGGTGCAGATGCCGCGCACCCGTTTCGTCAAGGTCACCGACCTGGGTTCGAGCGGGTATTGGACCGGGTGGGATTTCGTCGCGACCCCGGGCCTTCGCATACTTCCCGTCGATCCGCTCCACCAGGTGATGGTCCGCACGCGTTTCGAAGGCGGCAGCTTCGCCGGCCATTACCTCAACCTGTACGCCGGCGTCGACGAATCCGTGGTGCAGGCACTGGGGCAGCGCGTCGAAGTGGTGGTGCTGTGGAAATGGCACCATCCGGGAGCCTGGATCCGCCGGTACACAGGCGGATACGAGGACCTCTCGGGCCTGGGGCAGGCGCAGTAGCAGGCCCAGGGCATCCTGGACTTGCACGACCAGCTGGGCGGGCCGGGAATGCGCTTCGGCCTCCTGCATGACGATTCCAAGTCGGAGCCGAAGGCCTTCCGCGCGGCGGGACGGGGCGAGGACGCGTATCTTCGATCCGGCGAGTACCTGCGCAGCATCCAGGGCGCCTATATCGAGAATTTCGTGCGCGGCCTGAGCATCGCCCCGGGCGGAAAGGTCGACCTGCCGAAGGCGGTCGATTCCACCAAGCAAAAATTCCTGTCCAATCTCCGGCTGGTCAAGACCCTGTTCTCCCCGGAAACCCGCGTGGTAAGGCACCTCCTCCTGGTCTCCGCCGGGGCCGATTACGTCGTGGAGGAGCAGGACATGAACGATGCCTTCTCCGACCTTTTCGACAGCCTTCCGGTGAGCGTGGGCAGTTTCGCCGGGAGCGGCTTCGCCCAGGCCGGCTTCGACTACTGGAAGGCCGCCCAGTCCCATCCCAACCGGGGTCCCGCCGCCTGGACTGCCTGGGGGGAGATTCCGGGCCTGGCTCCCCTGAACCTCAACGTGGTGGTCCGCAACGGCGGGAATGCCTACGACTTCGGCATCCGCTGCGAGGGCGGGCTCTCGCTGGGATGCGGCACCCTGACTTTCCACGGCAAATCCGACTCCCCCTGGCAGGATTCCCTCGAATGGGAGGCCTATGATCAAACCGGCAAGTTCCTGTCCCGGGCCAAGACCGGGCCCGCCCTCATCGGCGCCGACGGGGATACCGCCATCGCCACCCTTTGGGCCGGGTCCTCGGCGCCATTCTCGGAGAAACGGGAGCTGCCTCTGGGTCCCGTGTACGGCTTCGTGGACCGCTGGGCCAGCATCCTGGCCCTGGAGAAGGATTCGCTGGACCGCGATCGCGGCACCGTCTACGCCGATTCGGGGGTGCCCCGCATCGTCAACAAGGAGCTCAAGGACGTGATCCCGAATTACCAGGACGGCCAGGCGCCGGGCGGCCAGGTCACCACCGCGATCGCCGCCCGGATCGGCTCCCTCGGGGATCCGTCCGCCTGGAAGATCGAACGGGCCCGCGACGGTTGGCTGGTGCTCCGCATCCCCGGGCTCATCGACGGCGTCGTAGCGAAAGCGGCCCTGTACGATCTGCACGGCCGCCGCCTGGACGCTTCGTCCCTGGTCTCCGCCGGCGGAGGCTTCCGCTGGAACGCGCCGGCAGCGGCCCGGGGCGGGGTATACCTGCTGAAGGTCGAAGTCGCGGGCATCTCGGCGACCCGGCGCATCGCGCTGTGACGGGACGGCCTCCTCGGGGCGGCCGAACCTAATTCATCGCGAGGAACCATGCCAGGACGTTGGCCGCGTAGGTCAGGAGGACGAGGGCGGCCTGGAACGGCCCCCTGGCCAGGCTCCGGGGCAGCCAGCGCGCGGCGAATCCGAGCACGGCGCCCAGCCCGAAGCCGTAGAAATGCGCCTTCACGTCGGAGTTCTCCCCCAGCCCCACCATCACGGCGATGAAGAAGGCCGCGATCAGCGGAGACATGCGCCGCAGGGACCATTCCTTCCGCCGGCGGAGATGGACGGTTTCCACCGCCCCCAGCAGCCCCAGGGCGCAGAAGACCACGGAGGAATAGCCCAGGGACCGGTGCCCGGGGCCTTCCACCAGGGCCACCATCCAATTGGTGGCGAAGGCGCCGGCCGTGGAAAGCGCCGCGATGGTGCCGATTCCCAGGCGATGGTTGAGCAGGTTCAGGATGAAGAAGCCCGACAGGACGTTCCCGAGGAAATGCTCGTGGTCTGCATGCAGGGTGGTGGCGGTCAGGCAGCGCCACCATTCGCCGTCCAGGATGAGGCCGGAGTCGGCCATGCCGCGGCCTTTCAGCCAGGCGGACCAGGGCTTGAGGCCCACCCAGAAATAGGCGATGACCGGGATGGCGAGCTGGACGAGGGGGGAGAGGTAGAGATCCAGCTTGCCGGAAGGCGGCGCGTCCTCGCGGAACGATTCGTTCTCGGAGCGGTACACCTCGAGCAGGCCCTCGGCCACCGGCAGGGATGCGTCCTCCAGGGTCAGGACGAATTCCCGTCCGTCGAACTCCATCCAGTGCTTGATGCCCTGGGAGGCCAGCACCAGCGAGAGCTCCAGCACCTCCTCCTTGCGGGAGCTGCGGACGAGCACCTTGCGGCCGGGAAGCCCGCCCTCCTCCGGATCGGGAAACGGTTCTCTGCCGGCGTCATCCATGGAGGCGGGCGACTAGGGGCGAGAGGCGTTGAAGGCGACGCAATCGGCGTACTTGACCAGGCTGCCCCCGAACAGGTCCAGCGCGCTGCCGATGGAGAGGTCGAGACGGCCTCCGCTGGCCTTCTCCAGCCTCTCCAGATCGGCGGAATCCCGCGACCCGCCGGCATAGGTGGTGGGCAGCGGGGAGATGCGCGCCAGGAGATCGACCAGTTCCCAGTCCATGCCCTCGCATTTCCCCTCCACGTCCGCGGCGTGGATCAGGAATTCGTCGCAGTATCCCGACAGGGTCTCGAGCAGGGGCTCGTCCAGTCGCACCGAGGTTACCGTCTGCCAGCGGTTCATCGCCACGTACCACCCGCCATTCCCGGTCTCGCCTCCAGCCTCCGCCGGGGCCGCATCCGCCAATGTCGCAGCCGCTGAGGCCGCAGCCGCCGAAGCGCCATCCGCGGCGTTCGCGGCCCTCCGCCGGCAGCTCAGGTCCACCACCAGGCGTTCGCGGCCCACCCGGGCGGAAATCCGTTCCAGCCTGTCCAGGGCCAGCCTGCCCTCCGGGAACAGCCACGAGGTGAGGATGACGTGGCTGGCGCCGGCGTCCAAATAGCCCGAAACGTTGCTGTCGTCCAGTCCGCCGCCGATCTGCAGCCCTCCCGGGTAGGCCCGCAGGGCCTCCAGGGCGGCCGCTTCGTTGCCGGGTCCCAGCATGATGACATGGCCGCCCCGGAGGCCGTCCCGGCGATACAGCTCGGCGTACCAGCGGGCATCCTTCTCCGAGACGAAGTTCGTGCGCAGGCCGGCCCCGGAATCGCTGAGCGTGCCGCCCACGATCTGCTTGACCTTTCCCTGGTGCAGGTCTATGCAAGGGCGGAATCGGGTCATGGGCGTCTTTCCGTCAACGATGGGTAAAGCCGGGCTCCGTGAGTTCCCACTCTGCTTGCGCAGCGGCCCCGCGACTTGAATATTAGCTCCTACTTTCTAAGTTGCAAATCCCCCTAGCGGGCGGGGATTGGGTCAAGTGGACGATCAGAAACCGAAGCGCGGGACGAATCCGTTCCGGATCCTGAAGGGAATCGCCTACGGCGCTTTCCTCGTCGTCAAGTACTCCTGGCTGCTCGTCTGGACGCTGTACCAGGTCGCCCTCGGCGCGGCGCTGGTGGCCCTGGTCTACGGGGTCTTCAAGGCCGGCGAATACTTCAACGTCTGGGACATCCGCAAGCTCCGCGAGGCGAATCCGGCGAGCACCGCCTTCATCGACGCGGAACGGGAACGCATGCAGGACAGCCTGCGTGCGGCGGGCGCCTGGCCGCCCCCGGACACCCTCATCCGCTGGGACTGGGTGCCGCTGGACAGCATTCCCGAGATCGTACGCGAGCTGACGCTGGTGGCCGAGGATGCCAAGTTCTTCGATCACCAGGGATTCGACCTGGAGCAGATCGAGTATGCCATCGTGGCCAACCACCAGGCCGGCAAGAAGGCCCGTGGCGCCAGCACCATCACCCAGCAGGTGGCCAAGAATCTCTACCTGAGCAAGGACCGTGAGATGTCCCGCAAGGCGCGGGAGGCGGTCATCAGCCTGCTCCTGGAGCATTACCTCGGCAAGGAACGCATCCTGGAGATTTATCTCAACGTGGCCCAGTTCGACGACGGCGTGTTCGGCATCCGGGCCGCGTCCCGGCACTTCTACCGCAAGGAGCCGCGCCAGCTGGCCCAGGACGAGGCCGTCAACATCGTATCCCTGCTGCCCAGCCCCACGAAATGGAATTTCCGCAAGCCCAACAACGCCTTCCTCCAGCACAAGCGCCTGGTCATCCGCAATTTCGCCCTGTACAAGGGCTTCAAGCTGGATTCCGACAGCTCCCTGGCCGCCTGGCAAACCGGCGCCTTCGCCGCCCTGGCGGAGCAGCTCTCCGAGGAGCGTTGGAAGATGCTGCGTAGCCGGCCCCAGAACTTTCAGCTCTTCGGGGACAGCAACGCGCTCCCCGACAGCCTGAAGTCCCTGGGCGGGGAGGCCGCCCGCGTGAATCCCTCGCGGACGTTCTGATCTTATGAACGGAAATGTTGCCCAATGCGCTGCGCGCCGGTTGGTTTTGGGGCCCACCCGTAGGGTGGGAAAGGGCAACATTTCTCGCCCACTCCGCTTACCGGCTAGCGCCGGTGCGCGGCTCCCGCCTCAGTAGAAGCGGATTGGCCGCGATGAAACGACTCGCAGCAACCCAGTTGTCACTTCCATCGTTCGCGTCGTTTGGATGGGGGGAGAATGCGGCCGTAAGAATCGGGTGAGGCAAGAAACCTGTTTGATCAGCCAATACAAGTCGGTTTGAAAAAGATAGAACCGGGAGAGGAGCCCTCTGAGCAACTGGTGCCAGTAAGGTGGGAGCTCCGAGCTTGCGCGAGCAAGCGAGGAGAGCCGGCGAGAAAAACCCCCTTTGCGCGAAGCGCATTGGGGGTTTTTCCGTTCATCAAGAAGCCAAATACTCCTGGATCGCGCCCCGGAGCTTCTGGTAGATCCAGCGCATCTTCTCGGGGTCTTCCTCGAGCAGGGTGACGCGGAAGCCCATCAGGTCGGAGCAGAAGGAGGAGATGGGGACCACGCAGATGCCGGTGGCGGCGAGGACGTAGTAGACGAAGCGCTTGTCCAGGGGGACGCCTTCGACCAGGGTTTCGACCAGGGCGCGGGCCTCGGGGTTCGGAACGTGCAGCTTCTGGGTGGGCTTGAGGACGCCCTTGCGGAAGATGATGGAGGTGTAGAAGGCGCCGTAGGTCTTGTTGACGATGAGGCCGGGGAGGTCCTGCAGGGTTTCCAGGACCACGTCGCCGCGCTTCTGGATCGCCAGGTTCAGGGCCGCGCGATGGGCCGGGAACTCGGGATGCGACAGGATGGCCGGAATCGCCATCTGGGGCAGGGTGGTGGAGCAGACCTCCAGCATCTTGGCGTCTTCGATGGCCTTGACGAGGCGCGCGAATTCCGGATCCTTGTCGGTATTGTAGAACTCGAGCCAGCCGCAGCGGGAGCCGGGCCAGGGCAGCTCCTTGGAGATGCCCTGCATGGAGATGGCGGGGACGTCGCCGATGACCCGGGCGAGGGGGATGGCCTTGGCGCCGTTGAAGGTGATGTGGGTGTAAATCTCGTCCGCGATGAGGAAGAGATCGTATTCCCGGGCGATATCGACGATTTCCCGCAGGCAGGGCTCGGGATAGATCATGCCGGTCGGGTTGTCGGGATTGATGATCAGGATGCCGACGATATTGGGATTGTGCTTGACCCGATCCCGCAATTCGGTCATGTCGGGAAGCCAGCCGTTTCCGGGCCGCAGGTGGAAGGTGATGGGCGGTTGGCTGGCATGGCCGCCTTCGGCCGAGGAATGGGTGGAGTAGCCCGGGGAGGGTCCCAGGACCCGGGACAGGGGGTCCAGATACTGGTAGACCTTGCTGATGGCATCCCCGAGGCCGTTGGTGAACAGGATGTCCTCGGCGGTGATTTGCACCCCGCCCAGGGCGTTGGTGCGCGCGGCCAGGAATTGGCGCGTTTCCAGCACCCCCTTGGTGGCGCAATAGCCGTAGGTTTTCGAATCCTGGGCCAGGTCGGCGACGATGTTTTTCATCCAGTCCGGAATGGGGGTTCCCTTGGTGACCGGATCCCCGATATTCTCCCAGAAAATCTCCACGCCCATTTTCTGGAACAGCAAGGCTTTCTTTACGATTTCACGGATCTCATAAACCAGCTCGCCAGCGCCGGCATGCAGGATAGGACGTCTCATAGGGTTAGATATAGAAAAATAGGGGCTAGCGCTTAGCCCGCATCTGGCTCGGAATCGGCGTGTAGCTGCGGGGGAACCGGGTATCCGAATCGAACAGGTTCTTCTTCAGGTTGTCGGCGTCCCAGAACACGGTGGACAGGTTTGCGCCGCTGAAATCGCAGCCGGTCAGGAAGGCATTGTCGAAGCGGGCATTGGTGAGGTCGGCGCCTGAGAAGTCCACGTTGAAGAGCTGGGTGTTGGAGAAGTCGGCGAATTTCAGGTTGGCTCTGCTGAAATCCACCTTGCTGAGCTTATGCACGGAGAACTTGGCGCGCTCCAGGTTCGCCTGATGGAAGTTGGCGCTTTCCATCTTATCATCGTCGAACGTCGCGCCGACCATGGAGGAGGAGGAGAAGTTCACCTTGGCGAGGTTGGTGTTGAAGAAGGAGGCGTTGTTGAAGGAGCAGCGCATGAACTGGGCGCCGCCCACCTTGCTGTACTGGAACTCGGCCTTGTCGAACTTGCAATCGGTGAACTGGCTGCCTTTGAGGTCCGCCTCCACCAGCGCGGTGGTGGAGAGGTTGGCGTTGGTGAACTGCAGCTTGGAAAGGTCCGCGTCGGTCAGGTTGGATTCGGCCAGGTTCACGCCGGTGACGGTGGCCCCTCCGAAGTCGGCCCCCTCGAACTTCACGCCCAGGAAGGAGGCGCTGGTCAGGTTGGCCTTGGAGAAATTGCTGCCTTCCAGGCTGTTGTTCTTGAATTGCGCCCCTTCAAGGTTGGCCCGCGAGAAATTCGCCTTCTCGTTGAATTTGGCTTCCACGAAATTGCTGCGCACCAGGCTCGCTCCGTCGAAGGTGGCGTCCAGGAGCACGGTGTTCTGGAAGTTGGCCTCATCCAGGCCGGCCTTGGAGAATTTGCTGTTGCGCAGGTCGGAGCTGCGGAAATCGGCCTTCGGGAAGTGGGTCCGGGAGAAATCGGCCTCGGTGATCTGCATGGACGAGAAGTTCACGTCCTTGCCGGTGGATCCTTCCCAACTGGCCTTGGCGCCGATGGTCTGGTTGAAGCGGGCATTGTCCAGGGTGCATCCCTTGAACTGCGCCCCCGTCAGGTCGCGGCTGCTGAAGGAGCGGCCGGAGAGATCCTCGCCTTTGTGGGATTCGGCCGCGGTCAGAGGGTTCGCGGCGGAAAGACCCAGGACCAATCCAAGGGCCAGACGGAAGGCGGAATCGCTGCGCATAGACCTACTTTCACAAGTCCGGAGCCGGCCTGGCGGGCCGCATCGGAGGTTGGGGTCGGGCTTGTGCCCGACCGTTGGTTTGACACTTTACAAACTTAGAAATTCCGGCGAACCGGGTCCGGCCTAAATTTAATGCTAAATTCCGTTTTGGACATGATTGATCGGACCGCGCCAGTCCCTCTCCCGCCCCAGCATGCCGCACGGTAACCTTCCAGCCCGGAATGGGATCCCCTCCCGGGTCCGGCTCGAGGTGAGTCTCGCCTCCATTCGCCGTAATTTCCGACAAATCAGGAAGACGGTCAAGCCTGCCCAAGTCATGGCGGTCCTCAAGGCCAATGCCTACGGACTGGGAGCCTTGCCGGTGGCCAAGGCATTGGTGGAGGCCGGGGCGGATCGCCTGGGCGTGGCCGAGGTCAAGGAGGCCGCCGAGCTGGTGCGCAACTTTCGCGTTCCGGTCCAGATTGTGGGGGGCATTTCGCTTCCGGAAATTCCTCCGGCGGTGCGCCTGGGGGTCGTCTGCCCGGTTCCGGATCTGGAAACCGCCAAGGCCCTGTCGCGTGAGGCCCGGAAGCAGGGCCGCAAGGTGCGCGCGCATCTCAAGATCGACACCGGGATGGGGCGCCTGGGGCTCCCGCATTTCCGCGCCCGGGAGGACATCGGCGCCATCCTGCGCCTTCCCGGCCTGATATGCGAGGGGATCTACTCCCATTTTTCCAATGCCAACAACCCCCAGCATGGGAAAAGTCGCGAACAATTGGGGCTTTTCCATGGCCTGCTCGAGGATTTGCAAGGGGCCGGTCACGAATTTTCCCTGATCCACATGGCCAATTCCGACGGCATCAACAATTTCCCGTCCTCGTACTTCAACCTGGTCCGCACCGGCATCAACCTGTATGGGGTCTTCGACCTGGACGGGCTGCGGACCTACCACCTGCATCCCAGCCTGTCCCTCAAGACCAGCCTCATCGCCAGGCGCCGGCTTCCGGCCGGCTATACCATCGGATACGGGTGCACCCATACCCTGTTCCGCGACACCTGGGTGGGGACGGTGCCGGCCGGATACGCGGACGGAGTGCCGCTGGCGGCCAGCAATTCGGGAGAGGTGCTGATCCGGGGCCGGGCCTGTCCTATAATCGGCCGGGTTTCCATGGACTACCTGACCGTCGACCTTACCCCCTGCGAAAAGGCCAGGGTGGGGGACACGGTGGTATTGGTTGGGCGATCCGGGGACCGCGAAATCACCATCGAGGATTGGGCCCGGGTGAAGCAGACCCATCCCTACGATATCATCTGCTCCCTCGGGAACCGGGTGGAGCGGGTTTATTCAGGTCTTTGAGGTTTCCGGGGCTTTTCCGACAGGCCCTGACGAGTCTGGCATCGCGGCAAGCGGTCTTGCTACAATGGCAGCGGAGGGTGGAAACCATGACGCTTCCAGGGGTTGTAAAAGCTAGGTCGGGGATGTCGGGGTTTCTCCTGGGGACGGCCCTGACCGTCCTGGGCGCGTCCCTGGGAGGCTGTGAGCCTCCCGAAATGGGCCCGGAGGAAACGGATGGCGGGGACACCGCCAAGGCCGGGACGGCTTCCTTGAGCCTGACGAACCTGCGCGAGACCGACCCCGGTCCCATCACCTTCCTTCTTTATAAGCCGACCGCCCAGGATATCGAGAACGTGGCTCCGGCGGCCACCTTGCGGGAGGTGGGATTCGGATCGACAAGCATGGCTTCGGCGACGGCGGGACGCTGGAAGGTGGCCTACAGGCTGATTAGCGGGGACTTGCGCCCCATGCCTCCGAAAGGCGACGAGTCGATTTCGGAGGATTGGCCGGTGGTCAACCTCGAGAAAGGGAGGAGTTATACCATCCGGATCGAGACCGACGACGGCGGCCATACGGTCTGGAGGACCAACCTCCCCGTCGAAGAGTAGTTCATTTCCAGCTCAATATCTGCACGCGGGACGTCGTGTCGATCCTTTCCGCGTACACCGAATTGTCGACAGTATCCCTATCCTCGACCACGTGCGTGACCGTGGTGAGCACCTCCTCTATCCGGGGGTTGTAGATATCGCAGGTGCCGTCGGTGGTGATATAGTCGCCATGATGGCCGATATGCGTTCCGATGGCGTTCTTGTTGATGTTGATGACATGCCGGTTGTCGGGATTGCCGCCGGGTATATGGCAAACGTCGCATTTCTTGTCCGAGGATGACATGCAGGCCGCGTAGGCCGCGGTAGCGTTCAAGAGGGGCATTTCCTCGGGATTCTGCACCACGGTATCGAGGGTGGCGACCTGCTCGGTCACCGTCCGCGGGGTGATGACGATCGTGGGCGGGACGAAGGTGACGAGCACGCGGTTGGTGTCGAGATAGTACTTGAGGCGCATCTTGGCCCGCACCGTCTGGGTGTTGGAAGACGCCGAACCCTGGGACACGAGCTGGATGGTGTCGCCGCCGGGACCCATGCCCTGGGTGGTGAGCGAGGTCGTGAAAGCGCTGTTCCCGATCGCCTTCCTGCTGTAGGTGACGTAGTCGTGCATGCCGGCCACAACCCGGATCCTCCGGCTGCCCAGGTCGGCGATGTTGGCCTCCACGCCGGCGTCGGCGGCCTGCTGGGCCTGGATTTTCCCCTTTTCCGAGGACTGGAACCTGGCGCTGGATTTGGCGCGGTAGAATACCGTGCCCTGCACCAGCGCGAAGGTGAGCCCCAGCACGGCGATAACGCCCAGGATGCCGGCACCGGCCTGCGGGTCCGGCCGGTCCTCGGGGCAGGGGGTTGCGGGGATTCCGAAGCTGCGCATGGTTTTCATAGCACGTTCCTCGGGATGGCGGTGGAAGTGAAGAGCAGGCTGTTCAGGGCGCCTTCGCGCGCGGGAAAGGTTCCCGTGTAGGAGAACCACACCGTGCGCGCCTGCCTGGGGTCGTTGGTGGAGGCTCCGGTGCGGTCACGGAAGGAGACCTGGAAATTGAGGATGTCCTGGCCCATCACCCTGGCCTTTTCGTCCACCACGCGGATCAGCGTCTTGCTCTCCTGGTCGCTGTAGTATTTCTCGCGCTTGGCGGGGATGGCCATGGTGACCATGCGGTCGTAGCTCCGCTCCAGTGGCTTGCTGAGGATGATGACCGTTCCCTGGACGCGATCGATGGGCTTGACCTCGCCGCGCGCGGTGTCCGACAAGGCGAGGAAGCGGGCGTCCTGGAAGATGGAGCCGTTGTCGACGAAGACCGTGTACTGGCCCACCGCCGGGTTCGAGACGAGGCCGCTCCTGGCCTCGCCCTGGTTGGTGTAGATCTGGAGGGTGTCGCTGCCCACCGCATCGGAACGGACCAGGTTCGGGGCCATTCCCATGCCCGTCCCGGCGAGGGTGATGGAGCGCTGGATCTGCTTGGAGGCCAGGGCCATCTGGTCGCGCAGCTGGTTCTTCTTCTGGAGGCGGTGGCTCTCCTCCTGGGAGGATTTCCAGAGGCTGAAGGCCCCGGCCAGCACGATGCCTCCGATTACGGAGACGACCAGGACTTCGATGGTGGTGAATCCGCCCTGGCGCTTCATGGATTCTCCTTGAACCGGCTGTCGCTCAGGAGCGAGGTGAAGGTCATCGAATGCGCGGCGCTCAGGGGCCAGTAGACCGTCAGCTCGATGATCCGCGTGTCGTTGGCGTTCCCCGCGTCGTCGGTGCCGTTGGTGATTCGCCAGGCGCGGATGTACCTGGAAATCAAGGTGTCCGATCCCGCCTCCAGCCCTTCGTAATCGGTGACCTTCAGGGAGTCGATGACCAGCTTCCCGAAGTTGGTCGCCTTCATCACGTCGTTGCTCCGCACGCCCATGTTGTTCTGGGACTTGAGGAAGAAGAAGACGGCGCCCGCCATGCACGAGAGGACCACCATCGAAACCAGGATCTCGACGAGGGTGAATCCGGATTGGGCGCCGGCCCGCGCGCCTCTCATTTTCCGGCCCCCTGTTTCGGAAGGTATTGGGCGATGGCGAAGCGGGTGCGGGGATCCACCTTCGGGAGCAGCTGCGCCAGCTTCGCTTTCGCCTCCTGGGCCGAGACCACCGCCTTGGCGGGCGCGCCGAACTGCTTCACGAGCCGGCCGTAATCATACAGGGCGTAGGTCCAATAAAGCGCCTGGTCGTCCACGGACAGCGACTTGGACGGGGACAGCGAGGGCGCCTTCCGGATCGCCTTCATCGCGGAATCCGCCTCGGGAGCGTATTTCATGACGAGCACGGCGTTCGCCGCCAGGAACAGGGCCGCGAGGCCGGTGCGCCAGCTCCACGCGAACCGGTTCTTGAGGACGACCTTCCGGCGGCTTTCCTCCTGGACGAGAAGATCCGCGGATTGGCCGGCGAGCTTGCTGCGCATCCGCTCGAGGACGGCATTCCTGCTGGCGGTCTCGCCGGCGAGGAGGGACACTTTGATCTCTTTGGGGTCGGGCCTGCGGGCCATGTTTCCCTCCGATTCCCGGGGCCACGGGAGCCGCCGGAACTAGGTATCCCGATTATATCGGGACCGGGAGGATCAAGGCAATTCCGAAGGAGGTTCCGGATCAGATTTTCCCGCCCAATGACCGCAAACGCGGCAAACACCCCAAGGTACCAAAGGTGTTACCTAAGCGGAGGCCAAGCGGGAGTAGGGGCGGAAGTCGGACGGGTAAGCGAGGGTAAGCGGATCGGGACGGGGGGCACGCCCCGCGGCGCGCCGCCACCGGAGGAGGCGCTGTCGCGGGAAGGGATGCGGCGCAATGGCGATCCGTCCGACGGCCGGCGGTCAGTTCGTGCCGGTCCTGTCCTCGGTTTCCGTCTGGCCTTGGGCCTGCTGCTGGCCGGCCTCGCCGGCGATCTCCTCCCAGGAGATGATCTTCAGCTGGATGGTGGTGTCCGCGAGCATGGCGGTGCTGGTCCCGAGGCCGCCGCAATAGCCCGGCACGTCCTGGGCGCACGCGCTGCTGCCATGGTTCAGATGGGCGCTCAGGGCATTCTCGTCGATCTGGATGGTATGCGCGTTGGCGCAGTTTCCCGGCGGGTAATGGCAGACGTTGATCTTGTGCTTGATGGGGCTGCCTGTGAACTTGAGATCCTCGCGCTCGAAATGGAAGCCCATGCCCTTGAGGCCGGAGCTGTCGGTGAACAGGACCTGGGTACGCGAGTTGATGGCCGGGGCGAAGGGGTTGATGCGGTACCACTTGTCGTCGTCCGTGGCGTAGATGTAGCCGTTGGGGTGGCCGGCTATGGCGCGGGTCTTGTCCTTGACGCTGGAGATGGTGGCGACGAAGGAGCAAGAGTCCTCGCGCATGCCGTTGGACTCCACGAACTCGTCGAAGCGCCAGAGCTCGGAGCGGGTATTGTTGCGGACGATGTAGATGGACCCGGCAAGGTCCTGGGTCATGGCATCGCACCAGAAATCGGTGGTGGAGGCGGTTCCCTTGGGGACGATGTCTGCCACGAAGGAGGCCGCGCCGTTCTCCAGGCTCAACTCGTACACCTTCTTGGATTTCCAAGTGACGGCATAGAGCACGCCGTTCTTGCCCGAGAGGTCGCGGGCGATGAAGGTCAGCCCGCGGAGTTCCGAAGTATCCCCGGCGATAAGGCCGGTGGGGCCCACCAGCCGCGCGGTGACCGGGGTGGCGGGATTGTTGTCCAGGTCGCTGGGGCGGATCTTATAGAGGGTGCTGTTCTGCCCGGCCACGTTGTTGATGAAGTACATGGTGCCGTTGGGCGCGACGGTGAAGTCGTCGATGTTGGAGAAGGTCACGCCCGGCAGCACAACCTGGCCCTCGGGGTATACCCAGGCCCGGCCCGCATCCCGCTCCTCGATCGAGTGGTAGTAGAGGACGGGCGGCGTGCCCCGGATTCCCCACACGGAAATGCGGGGCGTGTCGAAGGGAATGGTGGTCTCGGTCTTGACCAGCTCCATCCTGGCGCGCACGGTCTGGGCGTTCGCCCCCATGCGTCCCGTGGAGAGCACCTCCACCCGGTCGGGATTGACCTGGTATGCCCGCACCGAGGTGGTGAAGCTGCCGCGCCCGAGCCGGACCCCCTGGTAGGGCACGGTGTCCGTGGTCGAGTCCACGCGGATCATCTTCCGGCCGATGTCGGTGATCACCTGGTCGATGCCGGCTTCCGCGAGGCTCTTGGCCGAGATGTCGGACTTCTGCTCGCCGGAGAACTTGTTGCCGGACTTGGTCTTGTAGAGGATGGGCACCTGCAGCAGGGTGATGGCCACGGCCACGGTGATGATGACCGGCAACGCCGCCGCGCCGGCTTCCCGCCGGGGGCGGGGCAGGGATATCGGATTTCCGGGCAGGGAATGTTTCCTCATAGGATATTCCTCGGGATGACGGTGGACGTGAAGGTCATGAGGCTGGGCATGCCGGCCAGCGCCTTGTAATTGCCGGTGAGGGAGAAGGTTATCACGCGAAGCTCCCGTTGGGTGGCGGCCGCGTTGCCGGAATTGTCCAGGAGCTGCACGCGGAATTCCGTGATGCCGCTGCCCAGGGACTGGCGCCGGTCGTCGACTATCCGGATCAGCGCCTTGGCCGCCGTATCGGCGAAGATTATCTCGCGCTGGACGGGGTAGATGTCCGGCACGCCGGCCTGGTAGGCGTATGAGAGCCCCCCGGACAGGGCCAGGCGGAAGCCGTCCGATTCGTTCCCCTCGATGTCCTCCACCCGTACATATTCGTTGTGCAGGCTGTCGGTGATGCCGAGGAAGCACCCGGCCGTGAAGCCGGTGTCCTTGAACACCTTGAGCTCGCGGGCGCCCGCGGAAACCGCCTCGATGAGGGTGGTGCGCCGCTCCGAAGGGTTGGAATAGATGACGAGGGTGTCCGTCACGGAACCCGGACGCCGCTTCACCACGTCCATGCGCGTGATGCCGAACCCGGCCATGGTGACGCTCTTGTTGACGCGGGTGGTCGCCAAGGTGGCCCGGTCGCGGAAGTCCCCCTTGTTGGCGATGAGATCGGTGGTCCTGCGGTTCTGGTTCCAGATGCGGAACAGGCCCATGATCAGGAGGCTGCCCACCACCAGCGCCACCAGCATCTCGGGGAGGGAAAAGCCCCTCTGGGATTCCGAAGGAAGGCGGCTCGAAGCGCGGAGCCCCTCGGCGGATGCCTTGAGGCCGCGACGCCCACCGTGCGCCAGCGCTTCATACCCCTTCTGCGCTTCCGTCCGCTGGCTCATCAGTAGACCTTGTATTGATCGTCGCCGATCACGGTGTTGAAGGTGATGGTATGCTGGGCCGACAGCGGCCAGGAGACCAGGAGCTCCACCGTCTTGCGGTCGGTGACCAGGTCGGTGCTGACGTACCAGCGGCGGATGTACCTGTTGTTCACGGTATCCGACCCGGCGGACACGTAGCCGTACTGGATCACGCGCAGCGAGTCCAGTTTGCGCTTGCCCAGGAACATGCCCTTGCTGAGGTCGGTTCCGATGCCGGAATTCCTGGACGACGACTTCAGGAAGTAGAAGGTGGCCGATCCCACCAGGCCCAGCAGGATGACGGAGATGATGACCTCCAGCATGCCGAACCCGGCCTGTCCGCGAGCGCGGTTCATGGGCGCCCTCCCGCGGTGATGGCGCGGTAGCCTACCGG
>CBILQL010000030.1:0-15501 GCA_966238865.1 uncultured bacterium | reverse complement strand
CATCCCCCGAGCCCGCGAGGTTCCCGGCTACATGCCAGCCGTAGCGCATCAGGGCCGCGTCCATCATGCCGGCATTGATTTCGAGGACGGGAACCCAGTCCTTCAAGAGCTCCAGCTTCACCTGGGCGCCCACCCCTTGGGGGAAGGGAATGCGGATGGAGAGGATGGAGTCGATATTCGCGACCGTCCCCGGGGCCGGTTCCAGGAAGGACAACCTGCCTCCGGCGCCGGGTACAATCGCGAAGGGCGCGCTGAAATCCCAATGCCCGGTATCCCGGGAGCTCACCACCTTGATGCGGAACCGATCGCCTCCCGGCAGCGGCACGCCGCGGAGGTCGAAGTCGAAGCTCCCGTTGTCCGGCACGCCGGAGCCCATATTCACGAAACCGGAATCGCCTATCAGCTGCAGGGAAACATCTGCTCCGGAATCCTGCGGACTCGCGCGCCAGGAAACGTGGAGGCCGGAATCCAGGTGCACGGCATTGAACGGGCCCGGAGCGGAGATGGAATAGTGGCCCCGAAAGGGATAGGGGTCCGGCCCGGCGCCGGGTCGCTCCCCCTCGGAATCCCAGATGCAGGACTGCAGCAGGAAGATCCCTGCGAGCCATGCCGCCCCATTCGCGGGAAGCTTCCCGGCCGCTTTACCGATGTGCATCATTCCTTCCACGCTCCGAAACCGCCGATACGGCTGCGCCTAGAGGAGGCGGACCTTCCTGGCTTCGCTGGCTTTTTTCGACACGACCTTCACGACATAGATGCCGCGCTTCAAATCCGGGATGTCCGCCCGCGTCACGCCGTCGAAGGTCCGGGCGAAGACCCGCCGGCCGGAGACATCGGAAACCGTCACCGCATGACTGCCGGGGTCCCCGAAGGTCAGCGTCAAGGTTCCGGCGGAGACGGAAGGATCGACCACCTTCCGGTCATCCACCTCGAAGACAGCGCCCACGCTCCGGATATCCTCCCAGTCCTTGGCCGCATACCGGATGAAGCGCCAGAGCAGGGAATCCCCGGCGTTCGAGTTCGCGACATAGGTGCTTTCGTCATGGCCGATGGAATTGACGATGGCGATGCCCTTCCCCATGGCATGGGTCCAAGCCAGGTTGTGCGACTGGGAGCCGGTCTCGCCCCCGTCGTTCCGGTTGAAGCAATCGGAATTGACGGGAAGCCCGCTGCTCCGATCGTACCCCAGCAGCACGTTCACGCCCAGCGTATTCCGGGCAGGGGCCTGGAAACAATGGAATTGGTCGTTCCAGGCGATGGTGCGATCGGCGCTCCAACCCGGAAGGGCGCGCAGCAGGAATTCCGTCTGCGGATTCTTGATGCCCTGGTACGGGATATCGGCCGTGCCGGAATCCACGTAAACGCGCCGCTTCGTGCCGGAGGGATCGTGTTGGTAATATTGCTGGACGCAGCTCTGCTGGCCGAAGGGCCACCCGCTGGTGATGAAGGCGCAGGCGGCATGCAGCCAGATCACGCCCCACCCGTTCACCATCTGGAAGTCCTGCAGAGCCGTGCGATGAGGCCCTTGGGGAACCACGTCGCCGTCACCGTGGGCCATGATCACCACCTTGGTTTTCGCGAGGTTGGCGGCGGTGAAAACCGCCGGATCCTCCGACACGGTGGCCGTGAATCCGTAGCGATCAGCCAGCCTCAGGAGGGATTGTTCGATATGCTTGCGACTCGCTCCATGCCCGCCGATCGCGCTGCGGCAGTACAGGATCACGCGGTTCCCCGCCACGCTGGTCGCGGTCCCCGACAGCTCCGTTTTGAACCGACAGGACGATTGCGGCTGGCTCGAGACAGGGCCCCACGTGCATGCCGGCATGGGCGGGGCATCCGGGATCTGGGCCGCAGCCGTCCCGCCTCCGAGGCAAACGCAAGCGGCCAGGATTGATCCGGCCAGCTCCCGGTGGAACCGAAAACCCTTCATATCGGCCTCCCTTCCCAAGGTTTGGGATTGGATCGATGACTTGAGCGCGTTAGGAAATCTACTCTACTTTCCGGAATTCCGCCCAGTGCGGGCTCGGCTGGTAGGTGAAATCCGGCCCCATCCACAGGCGGAAACCCGTTTCGCCGACGTCGGACAGGCGGGCCACGTATTCGTAGTCGAAGGGCGCATTGCTGCAGTCCACGAACCCGGAATCGTAGCCGCAATGCCGGTTACGCCCCGTGATCAGGTGGCTGCCGGCCTGGATCCAGGCGGAATCCACGTCCATCATGTCCAGGACCCCGTCGCGGTAGATATGCTGGACATACATCCCGTTCCGGTCGATTTTTAACCGGGTCAGGCCGGTGACCATCAACGTGGTGTCCACGCCGTAGCGGTAGGTCTCCTCGTACTCGAACGTGCCTTCGGGCAGCGGGTTTTCCGGCGTGAACCGCCGGTACTGGATCCAGCGGGCGACGGGAACAAACAGAGTGTCCCATGTCACCTCCAGCCTTTCGAAGCCGGATTCCGTCACGTTCCGGATATAGGAGGTATCGGCAGTCCCGACCGTATCCCAGTACCTGAAGGAGCCATGGTAGTAATAGGAACGGGCGACGCCGGACCAAATCATGGTTTTTTCACCGGCTTTCCAGCTGCCCTTGGAGGTGTAGGTGGCGGTATTGGAGTTGATGCGGAAGTACCGGAACGTCCCATCCGCATCCAGGATCAGCTCGGATTCCAACCCTTCCATCCGGGTCATCTCCCCGTGATCGCCCTTGTAGACGCCTGACTGCGGATGCGCCCGGGAAGGCTCGCCCTCGTTGAACAGGCAGGCCGTGAGCGCCGGAATGGCCAGTCCGAAAAGGAATTTTCGCAAATGCTCCCCCCGGTTCGAGGGATGGGGTTCCGTTTAATCTAATTCAGGTAGAAATAAAAAAACCCGCCCTTTTGCGAAAGGACGGGTTTCGACTGTCAGATGAGTGACAGCTTCAGAAAATCCGGATCTTGTCCGAGGTGACCTTGCCGGCCGAAGCGACCTTCACGAAGTAAAGGCCGCGCTTGAGGCCGGGGATTTCCGCCCGGGCCACGCCGTTGAAGGTCTGGGAGAAGACCTGCTTCCCGGAGACGTCGGTGATGGTCACGGCATTGCGACCGGCATCGACGAAGGTGAGGGCCACGGAACCGGCCGAGACCTTGTGGTCGAGCAGTTCCTTGGTCTCCGCCCGGAAGCCGACAACAGGAGCGACTTCCCAATCCTTGGCGGCATAGCGGATGAAGCGCCACAGCAGGGAGTCGCCGGCGTTGCCGTTTCCGGTATAGGTCCCCACGTCATGCCCGATGGAGTTGTAGATGGTGATGCCCTTGCCCATGGACTTGGTCCAGGCCAGGTTGTGGAGCGCCGAGCCCGTCGCGCTGGCGTCGGTGCGGCTGGGGCATCCGCCGTCGATGGGAAGACCGCTGCTGCGGTCGTATCCCAGCAGCACGTTCACCCCGGGGGAGTTCCGGGCCGAAGCCGAGAAGCAATAGTACTCGTCGCCCTGGGAAATGGTGCGGTTCGCGCTCCAACCGGGAAGCTGGCGCAGCACGAACTCGGTTTGCGGGTTCTTGATGCCGTGGTTGGGGTTGGCAGCGGTTCCCGAATCGACGAACACGCGGCGCTGGGTGCCGGAGGCGTCATGGTGGAAGTATTGCTGCACGCAGCTGTTCTGGCCGAACGGCCAGCCGGAGGTGATGAAGGCGCAGGCGGCATGGATCCAGATCACGCCCCACCCGTTCACCTGCTGGAAGTCCTGCAAGGCGGTGCGGTTCGCGCCCGACGGGACCACGTCGCCGTCGCCGTTGCTCATGATCACCACCTTGGTGTTCGAGAGGTTGGAGGCGGTGAAAACGCCCGGGTCCTCGGAGATAGTGGCGGTGAAGTTGTATTTGGCAGCGAGCCGCTTGAGGGCTTCCTCGGAATAGGTGCGGCTGGTGCCGTGACCGCCGTTGGCGCTGCGCCGGAACAGGATCACGCGGTTCCCCACCACGCTGGTGGGGGTGCCGGATATCGCCTCCTTGAAACGGCAGGTCGACTTGCCGGTAGCACCGCTCGCCCAGGAGCAGGTCGGGGCATCCGGGGCATTCGGCACAGTCTGCGCGAACGATTCCCCCAGGGCCGCGACGCCCAGCCCCACCATCAATCCATACTTAAGAATTTTCTTCCCCAAAATACCCTCCTTCTCTCTGGAAGAGCTTCCCCTAATCGTCCGCACTCCCAACCTAACGTTTTTTGATGGATTCTGCATTGTGAAAATTCCAATAATGTCCGGTTATTTATCCCGGAAACGCCCCAAAAACCCCAACCGGCTCAGATACCGAATTCCACGCGCACCACATAGTACCAATCCTTGGTCTTCTGGGTGGCCGGTGTATAGCTGGGGCTTGCGAAGACGATGTCGAAATGGCGCAAGTGGTCGCTGGCCACCTGGCCGGTGATGCTGACGCCTTCGATTATCTTCCGCTTCGCATATATCGACCAGTGCCAGGCGTTCTCCGAGGCAGCCGTCTGCCTTTCGCCCAGCTCCGCCGAGAACAGCGAATCCGCGGTAGCCTGGGCCATGCCTTCCGATGCCATCAACTCGCTCACGAATGCCTGGCGGCCCGATTCCCGGTAGGTGAAGGGACTTTCGCTCTTGCTGGCGAGCGGGAGCGGCAAGCGTTCGTTCCACGCCAGATTCAACGTGTTCTGGAAAACCGATTTCCTATAGTCCACTTCCACGTTCAGGACCTCCAGCAAGCCGAAGGTGGGGAGGTTCAACCCGAACATCACGGGCATGCGTTCCATCGGCTTGTCGTAGTAGAACGGCTGGTTCTGGATCCCGAGCCAGGACCATTCGGCATAGACCTTGAAATCGTTCGGCTTCATGCCGGAGATGAAGGTGCCGACGTCCAGGGAGGCCCTGGCCATCGCCTTGAGCGCCTTGAAGGAATAGTAGTCCAGCTGGGAGTTCGGCGTCCCGTTGTAGGTGCCGAGCCTGCTTGTCCCGTCGCCGATCTTCTCGACGTCCCAGACATACCTGTACCCGGTCACCGGATCCGGGTTCCCGTTCTCGATGATCGCCCTCCAGGTCTGCCCGTCCGGCGCCAATTCATCCGCCTTCTCCAGGGGGATGCGGTAAGGGGAACCGCGCTCATACCCCGGCGCGTTCCGGTCGGCGACCGAAAGCGGCAGTTTGGTGGTCTTATTGTAGGCGTTGATGCGCAATTCCGGAGCCAGCACCGAATCGCCCCGCAGCGACAGGCCGTTCTGCCAAACCACCCCCGCCCCGAATTCGAAGGCCGAGGACGGCTTCACCGTCACCAGGTAGGACGGCGAGAAATCGTGGGTCGGGGAGATGTTCCGCTCCATGTACAGGCCGAATTCGTGCGTGACCTTCCCGTCGAAGGTGGGCAGATCGAGGCGGAATCCCTGGGCCAGGTAGGAAGCGGAATTGACATAGGACCAGCCGCCGGTCCAGAGGTAGCCGGGATAGGCCCCGGACCTGAACAGGTACTCTCCCAGGTTCTTCGCGTCGGGATTGTACTTGTGATCGAACAGGCCCATGTGCAGCCTGGCGGCGGGATTGTCCTTGCTTCCGAAGCTGTACACGGCTTCGGCCCTGCCCACGCCGAACCCGGAAAGCAGCAGCCTGTCCTTGAAGTTCTTCTCGGGCAGCGCGTACCAGAACAGTCCGCCCATGCCGAGGTACATGTCGAACGACTCGTCCCAGGTGGCGCCCACGGCCGTATAGGCGCCCGAGCGCGTGATCGGCTGCTGCTTGAAGTCGTTGGAGGACACGACCTGGCCATAATCCACCGAGGCGCCGAAATGCTGCGGATGGATTTCCAATTCCGCGTGGATCAGCGCCGGGATGCCCGCCAGCAGCGCCGAGGCCGCGGACCGGCGAAGGATGCCAAAACTCATCACGTTCCCCTTCCCTTAAATCCCAAACTCAAGCCGCAGCACGTAATACCAATGGCCCGCCTCGCGCGTGGTGGGGGCATAGGTGGGCCGGAACTTCCCGCCCCCCTCGGTCGTGACGAAGCGGATATGGTCGCTGGCCGCCTGCGCATGCACGGAAATTCCCGGCCTCAGGGTCCGCTTCGCGTACAGGGACCATTTCAGGTCGTCCTTCTTGTATTCCTTCTCGAGCTCCGCGTACCCGGGAAGCTCCTCGTCGTAGGCGGACACCTTGGTCGAACCCCCGGCGTCCGTAGGGAGCGGGAACTGCTCGACGAAGCCGGTGCGGAAGGTGTTGGGGAAGCGGGATTTCCGGTATTCGATTTCCAGGCCCAGCAAGTCCAGCAACCGGAAGGTGGGGATGTTCAGGCCCAGCATCACGGGCATCCGCTCGGCCGGCTTGTCGTAATAGTAGGGCTGGTTCTTCACGCCCAGCCAGGCCCATTCGCCGTAGAGCTTGAACGTCCCCGGCCCCGACGACTCGTCCAGGCCGAACAGGTTCCCCAGATCGAGGGAGGCGCGGGCCATGGTCTTGAAGCCTTTGAAGGTGTAGTATTCCACGAATTCCCCCGGCACGCCGTTCTGTTCCGCGGTCACGTACATCTTCCCGGGCCTTCCCGGAATCTCCGTTCCCAGGCGGGGGTCGTCCGCGGCCACGATGCCCGGATCGTTGGAGTTGTAATGCGGCTGCCGCTTGAGATCGTCGAGGCTGACGGTGCTGTCGTATACGAGCGGCTTCCCGGTGCGGGAGTCATACGCGTTCTGCGCGACCCTGGGCGTCAGGACGGTGTCCGGCCGGATCGGCAATCCGTGCGCCCATACCACGCCCGCCCCCATCTCGAAGAACGCGGCGGGCTTCCAGGTCAGGGTGTAGCCGGGGGAGAAGTCGTAGGTCGGCTCCATGTCCCGTTCCATGGTCAGCGTGAAATCGTGCGACAGCTTGCCCTCGAAGGTCGGCAGGTGGAACCGCACGCCCTGCGCCAGGTAGGCCGCCGAATTGATGATGGACCACCCGCCGGTGTACAGGACTCCAGGGTAGGTCCCGCTGCGGTACAGGTACTCGCCCAGGTTCTTGGCGTCGGGATTGTACTTGATCGGGAAGAACCCCATCGACAATTCGCCCCAGGGCTCCTCGAAGCCTCCGAAGGCATAGGTGGCCTTGGCCTGCCCGATGCCGCCGCCGAAGTACACCAGGCGCTTCTCGAATTCCGCCCGGTTCTCGGGAAGCACCGACCAGAACATGCCGCCGAAGGTGATCCGCAGGTCCAGGTTGCCGTAGCTGGCGCCCTCGCTCAGGTACACGCCGGTGCGGGAGATGACCTGGCCGTCGCCGATGGAGTCCGGCCCCACCTGCTCGTAGAACCGCCCCTTCACGACCTGTCCGAAATCCAGCGAGGTCCCGAAGGACACGGGGTGGCGCACCACCTCTTCCGCCCGGGGCTGTCCGCCGATCGCGGCGAAGGCGCATACGCTTAAGCTGATTGCGAGCTTCTTCATGATTGCATGCCCCTTCTAGATTCCGATTTCCAGGCGCAGGACGTAGTACCAATCCTTGGTCCGCTGGGTGGCGGGCGCATACGCCGGAATGGGAGCGATTTGGAATCCGTAATGGCGGAGGTGATCGCTGGCGGCCTGGGCATGCACCGTCAGGTTGTTCGTGATCTTCCGCTTGGCGTAGATGGACCAATGCCAGTCGTCCTGTTCGAACACCTTGGACATCGAATCGGCCGCGGCCGGGGTGTAGGTCGACAGGTCGTACATGCTGGGGTTCTCGCTCGCGCCGGCCAGGGGGATGGGCAGGGGGGCGTCGTCCATGACCCAGAACATGGAGTTCCGGAACCTGGACTTCTTGTATTCGGCCTCGACGCCGAGGACGTCGAACAGCTTGAAGGTGGGGATGTTGATGCCGAACATGACGGGCATGCGCTCGGACTTCTTCTCGTAGTAGAAGGGATAATCCTTGATTCCAAGCAGGGCCCATTCCCCGTACAGCTTGAAGTCGTCCGGCCCCATGCCCAGCAGGGTCCCGACGTTGAAGGACATCCTGGCCGCGGTCTTGAATCCCCGGAAGGAGTAATATCCCATGGTATCGGATTCCACGTTGTCCGTGCACACGTCCCCGTTCGCCTCGGAATAGGGCTTGTTCGTGTTCTTGTTGTACGCGTTCCGGCACCGGATGGGAGTCAGGGTGCTGTCCCCTCCCAGCGGGATTCCGTGGGTCCAGACGATGCCGGCGCCCAGCTCGAAGAAGTCCACCGGCTTCAGGGTGAACAGGTAGCCGGGGGTGATGTCCTTGTTGCGCTGCAGGTCGCGCTCCATGGTCATGGTCACGCTGTGGGAGAACTTCCCGCCCCAATGGGGCATCTGGAAGCGGATGCCCTGCGCCAGGTAGGCCGCCGAGTTCATGTAGGACCACCCTCCGGTGTACAGCACGCCCGGATAGGTCCCGCTCCGGTACAGATACTCGCCCAGGTTCTTGGCGTCCGGATTGTACTTGATCGGGAAGATGCCGAATTGCAGGGAGGCGGCGGGATCCTCGGGGTCGCCGAAGTTGTACTTGGCCTGGGCCTGGCCGATGCCGGCCCCGCCCTGCACGGTGCGGAACAGCCAGGGCCCCTCCTCGGGAAGCGGGGTCCAGAAGGAGGCGCCGATGGTCACCGCGATTTGCAGCCGCTCGTTGTAGACCCCGGACTGGGTCAGGTAGATGCCCGACCGCGTGAGAAACTGATCCTCCACCCGGATTTCCTGGTTGCCGCTCGTGTTGAGCTTGCCGGTGACGATCTGGCCCATGTCCCAGTTGGTCCCGATGGACATCGGATCGCGCACCAATTCCGCCGACGCCAGCGCCGGAATCCCGAGGAACAGCAGGGCCGTTTTCTTTATCCGCATCGAAAACCTTCCTCATCTCGCGCGACCGGGCCGGACAGCCCGCGCGCAACCTTCGAACAAGGGAATGCTCCGCAGGACCCCGGTCCTGCGGATACCCGGGAAGCGGGCGCCGGGCCCGCCGAGGACGAATCTGGAGATTGGAACTTCATCGGCCCCGGGAAAGGGCCGGAAAGCGTCCCGGGAATTCCGGACTCACCACGTGTAGGTCCACTCGGGCAGGCGAATGGGCTCGCCGCCGCGCAGGGCGGACTCGTGGGCCAGGATGTCCGTGCAGGTCCAGTTCGCGGCCTGGATATGGTTGGGATAGGGCTGGCGGCCCTGCTTCAGGGCGCTGACGAACTCGTGCACCAGGTGGGGATGGGACCCGCCGTGGCCGGCGCCCTGGGTGAAGGACAGGTGCTCGTCGCCGTCGCCGCCGTACACGCCCTTGGTGGTGAAGCTCTGGATCTCCTTGGGCAGGAGCCTGGCGTAATCCGGCACCTTCACCCGGGCCGGGATCTCGTGCTCGGGCTTCTTGGAGGTGTGGATGACGGGATCCTCGCCTTCGATCAGCGGCCACTCGAAGGCCTTCTTGTCGCCGAACACGTCGAAGCTCTCGCGGTACTGGCGGGCCACGTCGAACAGGGAGCGGTAGATGCGCGCCGTGACGTCGGAGTTCCGGAACTTGATGTGCGTGGACTCCACCGCGAAAGGCGAGTTGTAGTTCGGGATCATCTCCTTGCGGATGGTGCCGGAGCCGAAGCAGGACACGATCTCGGCGTCGCTCCTCATCAGGGCGAGGCACGGGCCCACGCAATGGGTGGCGTAGTACATGGGGGGAAGGCCGGGCCAATAGCCGGGCCAGCCGTCCATGTCCTGCTGGTGGCTGGCCTGAAGGAACTGGATCTTGCCCAGCTCGCCCTTCTCGTACAGCTCCTTGACGAACAGGAACTCGCGGGCGTAGACCACGGTCTCGGCCATCATGTAGGTGAGCCCGGTCTGCTTGACGAGATCGACGATCTTCTTGCAGTCCTCGACCGAGGTGGCCATGGGGACCGTGCACATCACGTGCTTGCCGGCCTTGAGGGCCGCCAGGGTCATGGGAGCATGGTCGGGGATGGGCGAATTGATGTGGATGGCGTCGATCCCGGGGTCCTTGAGCATGTCCGCGTAGTCGGTGAAGCGCTTCTCGACCTTGAAGGCGTTGCCGACCTTCTTGAGGCTTTCCGGGTTCCGCTGGCAGATGGCCGCCATTTCGGCGTCCGGATGGCGCTGGTAGATCGGAATGAATTCCGCCCCGAATCCGAGTCCCACGATACCGACACGCACTTGCCCTGCCATGATGCCTCCCGAAAAACGGTGATGAATCGTCCGGTTCGGACGAACGGCAACGCCTTAAGCGAAAGACATGCCACCCGGACCAGAAATTAGGACACTCGTATTCTAATGCCTAGGCGCAAACCGATGGGGTCAATTTTTGGGCAGAGGGATCCGGTAGCCACCGATTGATTACTTACTACACACCGGTAAACAAATATTGACCTGCGAACATTGACCTGCTGACCGCCGGGATCGGCGGCGGACGACCACGAAGGCGACGGCGGATTTCCCGGAGTTGGACGGAGGACCTCACCTCCGGCTCTTGCCGTTTTTACCAGATGCTTCGAATCTGCCGGCGGCAGGCGTCAGCAGCGTCAGTAGCCGCATCGGCGGAAGACGCGGCGGCCGAGGCCTATGCGTCCGATTCCGATGCGGGAATGGCCGCGGCCGGAGGCCCGCCGGGCCGGGGACGCCCGCCCGCCCGCGCGGGAGGCGGGGCGGAGGGCTGGGTAGCCGGGAAGTTACTCCGCGCCCTCGATGTTCTCCATCCGCAGCGAGAGGCCGGGGATGGGGACCGTCTTGCCCTGCGAATACTTCTTGCGGTACGCGCTGGGGGACATGCCCGTCTGGGAGCGGAACTGGCGGTTGAAGTGGCTCAAGTCGTAGAAGCCGTTCTCGGAGGAGATGCGGCTGATGCGCGCGTCGGTGGCCGCCAGCGCCTGGCAGGCCGCCTGGATGCGCACCATGGAGACGTACTTGAGGGGCGAGACCCCGAAGGTGCTCTTGAACTTGCGCTCGAACTGGCTGATGGAGAGGCAGACCAGGTTGGCCAGGGTCTCGATCTCGATGGCGGAGCTGTAATGCTCCATCACGTAGTCGATGACCTTCTCCATCACCATGTAGTTGCGCGACTTGGAGCTCATCTTCTTGAAGTCGCGGGTGAAGCCGGCGATGCCGACGATCTTCCCGCCCTCCGCGTGGATGGGCACCTTGGTGGTGGAATACCAGTCCGGGGACTTGCCGGCGTTGATCACCAGCTCCACCACGTTGGCCAGGGGCTTGCCGGTGCGCATCACCAGGGCGTCGTCGCGGACGTACTTCTCCGCCAGGTGGCGGGGGAACACGTCGAAGTCGGTGAGGCCGAGGAGCTCCTCGGCCTTGCGGAAGCCGCACTTCTCCGCGAAGATGTGGTTGGAGAAGGTGAACTTGCCGTCGAGGTCCTTGGCGAACAGGTAGATGTCCGGCAGGCCCTCGAAAAGCTGGCGCAAGGCGTCGGCGATGCCGCCGACGCCGGTCTCCCGGCCGCCATCCCCCCGCATGGAGGAGATGACGTGCCAGTCCTGCCCGGAAGGCAGGCGGACCTTGTTGGAATCGCTGCTAGAGGTAACGATTGACAAGGTTCTCCAGCGCCTCCTGGCGGCCCGAGCGGTGCTTGGGATCCAGTCCCTTTTCCAGAGCCAGGTCCGCGAGCTCGGCCAATCCGGTCTTGCCGGACAGGATCTTCTCGCCCAGGCCGCTGCGCCAGCCGGCGTAGCGGTCCTCGGTCGCCTTGGCCAGGGCGTTGTCCTGGATCATCTTCTCGGCGATGAGCAGGCCGCGGGCCAGGACGTCCATGCCGCCGATATGGGCGTGGAACAGGTCCTCGGGATCGATGCTCTGGCGGCGCAGCTTGGCGTCGAAGTTCATGCCGCCGCTGGTGAAGCCGCCGCCCTTCATCAGGGTGTAGACCACGAGGGCGGTCTCGGCGATGTCGTTGGGGAACTGGTCGGTGTCCCAGCCCAGCTGGTTGTCGCCGCGGTTGATGTCCAGGCTTCCGAAGATGTCGTTGGCCAGGGCGTAGGCGACCTCGTGCTGGAAGGTATGGCCGGAGAGGATGGCGTGGTTGGCCTCGATGTTGACCTTGTACTCCTTCTCCAGGCCGTAGCGCTGCAGGAAGGCGTGCACGGTGGCGGAGTCGAAGTCGTACTGGTGCTTGGTGGGTTCCTTGGGCTTGGGCTCGAGGAGGAGCAGGCCCTTGAAGCCGATCTTGTGCTTGTACTCGGCCACCATGGTCATGAAGCGGCCGATCTGGTCGGCTTCGCGGCGCATGTCGGTGTTGAGCAGGGTCTCGTAGCCCTCGCGGCCGCCCCACAGCACGTAGTTCTCGCCCTTGAGGCGCAGGGTCACGTCCATCATCTTGCGGACCTGGGCCGCCGCGTAGGCGAAGACCTCCGGGTCCGGGTTGGTGGCCGCGCCGCCCATGTAGCGGGGGTTGCTGAACAGGTTGGCGGTGCCCCACAGCAGCTTCACGCCGGTGCGGGCCATCTCCTGCTCGGCGAGGCCGACCAGTCGGTCGAGGATGGTCTGGGACTCCTTGAGCGTCTTGCCCTCGGGGGCGATGTCGGCGTCATGGAAGGTCCAGAAGGGGGCGCCCAGCTTCTGGAAGAAGTCGAAGGCGTTCTTCATCTTGAGCTCGGCGGCCTCGATCGGGTTGGCGATCGCGTGCCAGGGACGCCCGAAGGTGCCCGCGCCGAAGACGTCGGAGCCGTTCCAGGCGAAAGTATGCCAGTAGCACACCGCGCAGCGGAGCTGGTCTTCCATGCGCTTGCCCAGGACCATCTTGTCCTTGTCATAGTAGCGGAACGCCAGGGGGTTCGAGGTGTTCGGACCCTCGTAGCGGATGGCGGGGATCGACTTGAAAATGGAATCCATCAGGCACTTTCTCCTTTTCGCGGTCCCTGCTCGACGAACAGGGTCTTCAGACGGTGATACAATTCTCGATAGACCAGGACCTTCTCCCGGTAGGAATTCTGCAAGGCGGGATCCGGCTCCACGATGCGCTTGACCGCCGGGGCCACGCACACCTTGTCGGGGCTCTCGCCGGTATGGGCGATGCGGGCCAGCCGGGCGGCGCCATAGGCCGGACCGGCTTCTCCGCCTTCCCGATACACCAGAGGCCTCTGCAAAACCGATGCCAGGATGCGGCCCCACAGTTCGCTGCGGGCCCCGCCCCCGATGACGCTGACGTCGTTGATGGGCGTCTTGCCGGCCATGAGGACGTCCTGGCCGTCGGCGAAGGCGTAGGCGACGCCTTCGAGCACGGCCCGGCCGAGCTCGGCGCGGGTGGTCTCATGGGTGAGCCCGAAGAACACGCCCTGGGCCATGGGATCGTTGTGGGGCGTGCGTTCGCCGGACAGATAGGGCAGGAAGATGGGCCGCAGGTCCCGGACGGGAGCGGCTTCCACCTCGGCCAGCAGGGAGGCCTCGTCGGCGGCGCCGGTGAGCTTGACCACCCAGGACAGGCAGCTGGCGGCGCTCAGGATCACCGACATCCGGTGCCAGGTCGCCGGGATGCAATGGCAGAAGGTATGCACGGCGCCGTCGGGGTTGGGCGAATAGCGGTCGCCGGATACGAAGTAAACACCCGAAGTACCCAGGGACAGGAAGGCCTCTCCCGGCCGGACCACGCCCATGCCGGCGGCGCCGGCGGCATTGTCCCCGCCTCCGGCGGCCACCACCGTGTCGGCGGACAGGCCCCAGGCGGAAGCCACCTGGGAAGACAGCTTGCCGGTGGCCTGGGTGCCCTCGAAAAGCTCGGGCATGGTGCTTGCCTTCAGCCCGGTGGCGGCCAGGATCTCCCCGGACCACTTGCGGCCGGCCACATCCATCCACAGGGTGCCGGCGGAATCGGACATGTCCGATGCGTAATTTCCGCACATGCGGAGGCGCAAATAATCCTTGGGCAGAAGGACCTTTTCAACTTTGGCGAAAACCGCCGGCTCGTGTTTGGCTACCCAGACCAGCTTGGGGGCGGTGAAGCCGGGCATGGCGATGTTGCCGGCGAGGGTGCGCAGGGTGGGCACGCGCTTCTCGAGCTCGGCGCATTCGGCGCCGCTGCGGCCGTCGTTCCAGAGGATGGCGGGACGGAGGACCTTGTCGCCCTGGCCCAGCAAGGTGGCGCCGTGCATCTGCCCGGACAGCCCCACGGCGCGGACGGCGGAGAATTCCTTGGCGCGCCTGGCCTTCAAGGCCCGCATGGCCGTATCCGCGGCCTTCCACCAATCCTCCGGATCCTGCTCGGACCAGAGGGGATGCGGACGGGAGACGTTGAGGGACGCGCTTTCCTGATCGATGATGGCCTGGTCGTCGCCGACCAGCACGACCTTCACTGCCGAAGTCCCGAGATCCAAGCCTATGTACGGCACCTTACCCCCGATGTTTCCCACCCGCCCCGTGGCGCGGCTGGCGCCGGCGACGAGTGGGCATAAAGGTAGGAGGGAACATCTGTGTCTGATTGTACAATCAAACCCAAGATTTGTACATAATCGGCATTTACCATGCTTCGCCAAAAGCTATCGAATGGGTGAAAACACCCAATCAGAATGCCGAAATAAGCCCATGCAAATCCTGGATCCGGGAGGCTCCCCCGGCGGCGAACAGGCCATCGCATCCGGTGGCCGATTCGGACAGGTTCCGCCAGGCGTTTTCATCCTCCCGGGTGCCCAGGGCATCGGAATGAAGGAGCACCAGGGGGTCGACCCGGCGCCTTCCCCAGGCCGCCGCCAGGCCGGCGGCAAGCGCGCCGGGGTGGGCCGCCAGCCCCCGGGGCTCGCTGGCGGCGTTCAGGCCCAGATGGAAGATGAGCAGGTCGCAGCCGGCCTCGGCGAGCTGGGCCGCCTCCTCGGAGCGGGAGGCGAAACCGGCGGCGAACAGGCCCTCCTGGCGCGCCATGTGCAGGAATTCCGCCTCCCGGGCGAAACCGAGCCCCTCGGCCTCCAGGTCGGTGCGGAACAGCCCGTCCACCAGGGTCACGCTGGGGAAATTCGCCACACCCTCCAGGCCGCGGGCCCTCCAGTCGACGATGGCGGTCCGCCCCAGCAGGAACGGATCGCTGCCCAGCACCCCCAAGGCCACCGGGCAGGGGGCGCACAGGGGCAGCAGCGGGAACACACCGAGGGCGGCCTCGGCGTTGGCGCTGCCCATGTAGCCCAGGGCCGACAGCATGCCGGTCTCCCCCTCCGGCCCGCGGTCGCGGAAGGCCGGATGGTGCACCAGGAGGTCCGGCGACAGGGGCAGCAGCGCCTCGGCCTCGGCGGCGTCCCGGCAGGCGGCCGCGAACAGGAGGCGGCCCCGGCGGCGCTTCTCCAGCCAGTATTCCACGCGGTCCGGGAGCCGGCTCAAGGAACCCTCCCGCTGGCGCGCGCGGGCCCGGAGGCGCGCTCCAGCACCTCGTCCAGGGCGGACAGGGCGGCCTTCGCGAAGGCGGGGTCGTTGATATGGTGCGGCACCCGGCGGATGACGCGGCGGGCCGAGACCTCGAGCCGGGCCTCAAGCTCCCGGAACAGGGCCTCGTCGGCCTCCGGATCGTGGAAGGGCTCCCCGGGGGCGTCCAGGGCGGAGACGCCGCCCTCGGGCAGCAGCAGGGTCC
>CBILQL010000029.1:0-15612 GCA_966238865.1 uncultured bacterium | reverse complement strand
GTCTCCAACATCATCCAGCGGGGCGGCACCTTCCTCCACACCACCCGCAGCAAGGAGTTCCAGACCGAGGAGGGCGTCCGCAAGGCTGCTTCCCGCCTTGACACCTGGGGCGTGGAGGCCCTGCTCGCCATCGGCGGCGACGGGACCTTCCGCGGCTGCGCCGCCCTGGGGAAGCACTGGAAGGGCCGCATCATCGGGGTCCCGGGGACCATCGACAACGATCTCTGGGGCACCGACTACACCATCGGTTTCGACACGGCGGTGGAGACGGCACTGGAATCCATCGACAAGATCCGGGACACGGCGGAATCCCACGAACGCATCTTCATCGTCGAGGTCATGGGCCGGCACTCGGGCTTCATCGCCCTGCATGTGGGGATCACCGGGGGCGCCGAGGAGGTCCTGGTGCCCGAGGCCCCCCAGTCGCTCGAGACGGTGTACGAGCGTCTGCGCGCCGGCAAGGCCCGGGGGAAATCCAGCAGCCTGGTGGTGGTGGCCGAGGGCGCGCACCCGGAGGGCGGCAAGGGCGTCTCCGACGAGCTCTTCAAGCTGTCGGGCGGCTACCGCTGCCACCTGTGCGTCCTGGGGCACATCCAGCGCGGCGGAAAGCCTTCTGCCGCGGATCGGATGCTGGCGACGCGGCTGGGGGCCTTCGCCCTGGAATCGGCGGTGGCGGGCGCCACGGGCAAGATGGCCGGCGAGGTGAACGGGGTCCCGACCCTGGTGGACTTCCGGGAGACCTTCGACAAGAAGAAGTCCCTGGACAGCCGTCTGCTGGATCTGGTCCCGCACCTCTCGGTTTGAGCGGAGCAGGTCCGCGGGAGCGGACCCAGGGTGCCGACGCCGCGGGGCGAAAACGCCGCGGGGCGACGTCGCCGCCGCCCCGCGACTCCGCGCTCCTACGGGGCCGGCGCCGCCACGCTCTCGAAGGCTGCCGTGCTCAACAGGGCGTTGTCATGGGAGGTCACCGCCAGGCCCATCCACGTGGCCGATGCCATGGCGATGGTTTCGGTGCCCACCTGCGTCCAGGCCGAGCCGTCCGAGGAGACGGAGGCCGTGAAGAGGTTGCCGGCCCGCTGCAGGCGCACCCAGCGCGGCGCCGCCCCGGCCGCTCCGTTGTGCAGGGATTGCGCGCCCGTGGCGGCGCGCCGCTGGAAGGCCACGCCGCTCGTCGCAGAAACCGCCATCATGGCATGCCGGGAATTGGCGGCCGAGGATTCGCGGATCATCACCCCCGCCTTGGCCCATTCGTTCGTATTCTGCAGCGTCGCCACCCGGGCGGTGATCTGCCCGTCGCCGGTCAGGGGACGGAATACGAAGCGGAATTGATCCGACGCGCCCCAGATGTCGGCGCCGCCGCCGGTCACCGACAGGCCGGTCCCGGAAACCGCATGGCTGCCTACGCGGCCGGGCCCGCCGATGTCGAGGCCTGTCCAGGCCGCCGGATCGAAGGGCGTGAGGCGCAGGCCGGGGATTGGACGCTCCGCGTCGCCGGTGATGCCGGGCCCCTGCCAGCCCACCGAGACATGATCGCCCCCGCTGCCTTCCTTGTGCAGGGCCTCGATGTAGTACCGGCGTCCGGCCTCAAGGCGGATTGCCGCCGAGCGCTGTTCGGTGTTCGCTGTCCAGGCGCGGTAGCCGGTCCATCCCGAGACCCGGGCGATGGCCGCCGCCCGGCCGGGATGATCATCGCTGCTCAGGCGGAGCTCGCATTGGTCGTCCCCGGCGATCCAGAAGGTGTAATCGCCGGTGGTGGGCGGGGTGATATAGGCCCGCAGGCGCCGGCCGTAATTGTCCCCGGCGTTCTGGGGCGCCTCGAAGGTCGGCAGGGTGGAGACCGTGGTCGGAGTCCGGGGATAGGCCGGATTGGAGGTGAGCGAGGACAAGGCCGTCCCGGAGATGCCGGTCCAGGCCTCCGCGCGCACCCCGCCGGCGGATCCTTGCACGGTGAGAGTGACGGGCAGGTTCACGGGCCCCGCGGGATCGGGGGCGTTATGGGAGAGGACCAGGTTGCCGCGGTAGGTTCCCGCCGTGAGCGCGGCGGCGTCCAGGTTGACCTGGATCTGCAGGGACGAACCGGCATTGACGGTGCCGGAAACCGGCGAAACGGTCACCCATTCGCGGGTCAGCGGCCGGAATTCCACCGCCAGGTTGTTCTTCACGTAGGGCGCGTCGGCGACGACGCCGATACCGAGTTCCGGGGAACCCTGGATGCCGACCGTGCCGCCGTCGGCGGAGGTCATGTTGCGGTAGTAGTAGCGGATGACGCCGTCGCGATAGAGGACGATCTGGAACGTATAGGTGCCGCTTCCGCTCAGGCGCGGCACGTTCTCGTATTGGACCACGGCCCGGTCGGAGAACTCCTGGAAGTAGACGGCTCCCTGGTTGCCGGTGGGCCCTATCTCGTCCCAGAAGCCGGCGATCACCGCCGGCGCCGCCAGGTAGCCGGGCATGGGCAGGTTGTAGGTCCAGGGGTAATGATCCTCGAAGGCGACGTAGCCGCTGGGGGAAATCACCAGGGAATTGCGGCCGGCCCCATAGAAGGGGAAGGCGAAACCGAGGGTGCGGAAGCCCACGGCGGCGCTCATCCCGTCGTTCATGGCCAGGCGGGTTCCCGTGGTGCTGATGTCGGTCCAGGCGTATGTCGGGCCGCCGGGAGCGTCCGAGTCCTTCCAGGTGTAGCCTGTTCCGGGATTGGCGAATTGGTATTGCAGGGGGCCGTCGCCTGGATTGGATATCGTCAGCGGCACGGATCGGGTTTGCCCGGCGGCCAGGGTGTCGGAGACGCTGGTCCTGCTCAGCTGGATTGCGGGTCGCGTCAGGAGGAAGTCCAGGCCGGTGCGGGCGGGCGGAATCGTGACGGACACCGAGGGGGTATAATTGTAGCCGGGTGCCCAGGCGGAGCAATCATAGGTCCCGGGCGGGATGCCCTCTATCGTGTAGGTGCCGTCGGCGCGGACCTCGGCGCCATAGTAGACGCGGAAGGCGGTGCATTGCGCCGTCGCGCCGGCCGGGGCCGGGCCCGCGGGGGTGCGCACGGTTCCGCTCACGGTGGACCGCGTCAGGATGGTGACGCCGATGTCGGTTTGCCAGCGATCCCCGTAGGCTTCGGTCATGGCGAAGGTCAGGGGCACGTTCCGGTAGGAGCATCCGGCGGCGGAGGAGGCCTGGAACCGGTAGGAGCGCGTCGGGGACGTCGCGGTCGGCGCCAGGTCGCCGAAGGCGGCGGAGGTGGCCTGCAGGGTCAGGCAGGTATCGGTGGTGGCCAGGGTCCCGACGATGCCCTTGGCCGCTGCGTTTCCGCTGTTGGAAAGGGTGATATCCATGGTGAACTCCTCCCCGGGATTGATGTCGGCGTCGCCGTTGCCGGTCACTTCGGTGTACCCGATGGAATAGAGGAAGACGTTGGGGAGGCCCTCGTCGACGATCACGTTGTCGAATACGGCCGTGGTGAGGCTGGCGGCGTTGTGGGAAGTCACCGCAAGTCCGGCATGGGCATGGGGGAGGCCGGAGACGGGGCTGCCCAGCGGCGTCCAGGCGGTTCCGTTCGCGCTTTGGAAGCCGGAAAGCTGGCCGCCGCGGGACTCCAGCTTGAGCCAGCGCGGGGCGGTGAGGCCGCTCTGGACGCTGGAGACGGTGGCCGCGCCGGCGGTGGGCCGCGTCTGGAAGGTGGCGCCGTTGGAAACTGTCTGGGCCAGGTAGACGTTGGCGGAATTGGCGTCCAGGTTGGACCGGAACATGAGGCCGGCCTTGGCCCAGGCGTTGGTATTGGCCAGGGAGGCCACCCGGGCGATGATGCGTCCGTCGCCGGTGAACGGCCGGTGGAGGTACAGGAACTGGTCCGAGTTGCCCCAGATGTCCACTCCTGCGGCGCGCGCCGTCAAGGCGCCGGTGGCGTTGTCTATGCTATAGGAGCCGGCCAGGGCCGGGGCCCCGATATCCGCGGACTTCCAGGGCGAGGGGATGATTTGCACGTCGGAGACCACCGCCGTGGCCAGGGTGGCGTTGTTGTGGGAGGTGACGGCGATGCCGGCCAGCACGTTCTCGCCGAGGGCCAAAGTGGCCGACCCGAAAGCGGTCCAGGCAGTGCCGTTGGTCGAATGGAATCCGGTGATGAGATTCCCCCGCCGCACCACCTTGAGCCACCGGGGCGCCGCGCCGGGGGTGGTCGTGTACACCGAGGTCCCGTTGGGGGCGCTCCGGCTCTGGAAGGTGATGCCGCTCCCGGGGGTGACGGCCAGCATGGCGTTGCGGGAACCCGCCTCCGTGTTCTCCCGGATCATCAGTCCCGCCTTGGCCCAGACGTTGGTGTTCTCCAGGCTCTGGAAGTTCGCGAGAATCTCGCCGTCGCCGGACAGGCCGCGGTAGCGGTACAGGAACTGGTCCGCGGTGCCCCAGATGTCGGCGCCGCCGCCTTCCAGGGTCACGGTATTCCCGGAAACCGCCACCTTACCCGCCTGGCCGGGATTGCCGATGTCCACCGTCCGGTAGTCGCCCTGCTGGACCTTGAAGCTCTGGGTGGCGCCCACCGGGCCGATGTCCACGATGCTGAGCCCCGATGGCTGGCCCGACCACCACTTCGAATCCGGCAGGGTCCAATCCGCGAATTCCGTCCGGTAACCCGCATGGAACAGGTCCCCGTCCCCGCCGTAATTCCCGTTGCGCTCCAGGGAGAACAGGCCGTCGGCCTGCTCCAGCGAGACCAGGTAATGGTTCTGGGGCGTCATGTCGTTGTTGCTGTTCGATCCGTAGGTGTCCACGTGCCAGATGAGCAGGCCTTCGTCCGGAAGCCCCTGGTTGCGGCCCGCCAGGCGGCGGCTCTCGATGAGGAAGAATTCGTTGGGGGCCGCGGGATTGTCGAAGCGGAAATGGGTGTTGGAATTGGCCGTATGGGTATAGTTCACGGTGCCCGACGGCGGCGGGATGATTGTCGCGGTTTCCCAGCCGGCCAGGGCCCGCAAATGGGGATTGGGCGGCACGGGGTTGTTTCCGGGTCCTTGGAAGGCCATCAGGCAGAAGCTGCCCAGGCCGGTGGACTCGTAGTTGTAGTCGTACAGGTCCGGCCATCCGAACAGCATGTGCCCGTTCTCATGGCAGAAGGTGCCCAGGGACAGGGCATCCCCGATATTGGTCACCTGGTAGGATCCGGCGGACACTCCGTCGGCGGAGAATTCGCCGCCCATCCAGCTCTGATGCGGCCAGAGCCCTTCCGCCCAGGCGTTCTGGACGAATCCGGCATAGAACATGTTGATGGCCCGGATGAAGCCGCCGTCGGTGGACAGGGTGGAGAAATCGAAACCCTGGGCGTCCAGGGCCCGCAGCGCCTCCCCGATCAGCTCCCGGGCCCGGATCCCGTAGCCGATGGCGGGATCAGTATAATAGGTCTTGGGGCGCAGGGCGCGGTAATAGGCCGTCACGTGGTTGGTATAGGTGAGCTGGCCCCCCGAGACGTCGTAGTAATAGTCCCGGACCGAGCCGTTGTTGAAGAAGCCCGCGTATCCCGGCTGGTTCAGGTAGTTGCTGATCTCGCCCTGGGCGATTGCGGCCTGATCGTCGGAGAAGTCCACCAGCAAGGTGAGGCCCCGGACATTTCCGATCAGGGCGGCAGGGGCCGCGGCCGGCGCGGCGCCCTGGGCCCTGGCCTTGGGCCTGTCCTTCCGCAACAGGGCCAGGTTGGCGGCGCGCGCGGCCAGCCGATTTTCACGCGACAGCTGCTGCCCCTTGGAAAGCCCGGAGGGAGCCGCGTTGACGCCGGCGGCGCGGGCGCCCGGGTTGTTTCCGCCCGCCAAGGCGTAATTCACGCCCGTCGAGACGAACTCGCCGGACGCCGGGTCGAGCCTGGCATATTGGATCCAGCGGGTGCCGGTATCCTGGGTCAAGGTATAGCCGTCCAGGCCCTCCAGGCGGACATAATACTCGTCCCCGAAGGCGCGCGCCTTCACCAGGGATCCGTCCGGCTGGCGCAGCGTCAGGGTGTCGCCGCGATAGGGGGCGGCCAGGGCTTGGCCGGAGGCAAAGGCCAGGACCAGAAACGCCGCAAGGAGCGATGTCAGGAACGATGTCAAGTGCGATGCCGGAATAGATGCCGGGGACGACTCATGAATCGGATGCATGGATACTCCACTGATTGAAGACTGGGAGCAAAAGTATTCTCTTCGAATACCCAGTAGTGAGAACTATTTTCCAAGACGCTTTGGTGCATGTCCTCGGTAACCGATTCGATGCGTATCGAGTATATCGATCGATGTCGGGTAAACGGAATTCTTCCCGAGATTGACGGAATGACAGTTGATTCACTCCGTGGTTGGCTATCTCGTCTTTGTACACTATTGGCGGATAATCTCCGGGAATTCACATGACATCCGCATCCGTGTTCGAACAGCTGCTCACCTCGGTCGGCCTGGCCATGGATTGCACCGCCATCGCCGTCGCCTACGGCCTGGCGCGCCGCGGCCGTCCCGGATCCGTCGAGGTGAGGCTATGCCTGGCGTTCGGACTGTTCCAGGCGCTGCTCTTCGGGTTGGGCTGGGTCGCCGGATCCCGTTTCCGGGAGGCCTTGGGAGGATGGGACCATTGGATCATCTTCGCCATCCTCGCCGGCATCGGGGGAAAGATGCTGTGGGAATCCTACCGGGACGACGGCGAGGCGAGGGATTGGGACCTGACCTGGGGCGCCGTCGTGCTGCTGGCCCTGGCCGCCAGCATCGATGCCCTGGCCGTGGGGCTGGGCTTCTCCCTGGCCGGAAGCGGGCTGATGGTCCCGGCCGTCCTGATCGGCGCGGCCTCCTTTCTGCTGCCGCTGCTCGGGTATCACGGGGGTTCCCGCTTCGGGGAGCGCCTGGGCGCCTGGGCGGAACGGCTGGGAGGGACGGTGCTGATCGGGATCGGGGGGAAGATCCTGGCGGAGCACCTGGCGCGGGGAATCTGAGGCCGGGTCAGCGCTGCAGATCGCCCTTCCCGGCCGCCTGCCGAAGCGGTTCATTGTCCCACGCGCGGTCCACGTGCAGGGCCGGCGCCCGCGAATCCTTGAGCAGGTCCTCGGCCTCGGCGAGCTTGGCGCGCATCGCGGACAGATATGTCTTCTCGTCGCCGGAATGGCGGGCCAGCTCGCGGAAAGCCTTCTCGTTGTGCTCCTTGAAGGCCAGCATGGAGCGATGAGCCTGCAGGCCCCGCATGCCGAGGATGCGCAGGGCCTGGAAACCCATGTCCATGGCGGTGCCGAAGGTCTCGCGGAAGGTGTGGCGGACGCCCAGGTTGACCAGGGCGTAGGCGTTCTGCCGGCCAGAGGCGCGGGCCATGATCTCGAGGTGCGGGAAGTGCTTGCGCGCGGTCTCCACGATCTCCAGGGTCTTCGCGGGGTCGTCGATGGCCAGGATCAGCAGGCGCGCGCGCCCGGCGCCAGCGGCGTGGAGGAGATCGAGGCGGGAGGCGTCGCCGTAATAGGCCTCGAGCCCCAGCTTGCGGACCGAGTCCACCACGTCGGGGTTGAGGTCGAGCACGGTCGTCTTCATATGGTTGGCGCGCAGGAGGCGGCCGATCATGTTGCCCATGCGGCCGAAGCCGGCGATGATCGCCTCGGCCCCCTCGTCGGCCACCTCGTCCTGATCGCGGCCGGGCCGGGCGGGCACGGCGAGACGCGGGAGCAGCATCCGCTCCAGCAGGATGAGCAGGGGAGGGGTGGCCACCATGGACAGGGCCACCACCGCCACCAGCAGCTTGACCTGCTCCGGGGCCAGGACCTGGAGGCTCAGGGACAGGGAGAGCAGAACGAAGGCGAATTCGCCCACCTGGCACAGGGAGAAGGCCAGCAGCAGGGCGTCGCGCCCGCCGAGCCGGAATGCCTTGGCCATGGTCCAGAGCGTCGCCAGCTTGAGGCCCATGATCGCGATCACCAGGCCGCCGACCAGGAGCGGGCGGGAGAGGATATAGGGGAGGTCGACGCCGGCCCCCACGGTGATGAAGAACAGGCCGAGCAGCAGGCCCTTGAAGGGTTCGATGTCTCCCTCCAGCTCGTGCCGGTACTCGTTGTCGGCCAGCACCACTCCGGCCAGGAAGGCGCCCAGGGCCGGGCTCAGGCCCACCTGCTGCATCAGCAGGGTGATGGCGATGACCAGCAGCAGAGCCGCGGCCGTGAACACCTCCCGGAGGCGCGAGCCGGCGATGAAGCGGAACACCGGGCGCGAGAAGTAGCGCCCCCCGGCGACGACGGCGGCCACGGCGCCGAGGATGGCCAGGGCATGGGCCCAGGCCGGCAGCTGCGCCAGCGCGGAGCCGGCGCGGCCGCCGGCGCCGTGGGGAGCGGCGTCGCGTCCGAGCAGCGGCATGAGGGCCAGGATGGGGATGACGGCGATGTCCTGGAAGAGCAGGATGGCGAAGGCCCCCTGGCCGCCCGGTCCCCGGGACCAGCCCTTCTCCTGCAGGCTTTGCAGGACGATGGCGGTCGAGGACATGGCGAGGATCAACCCGGTGGCGACTGCGGCCCGCCAGGACAGGCCTGCGAGCATGGCCAGCGGGGCCGCGGCGGCGGCGGTGGCCAGCACCTGGACGCCGCCCATGCCCAGGACGGGAATTCGCAGTTTCCAGAGCACCGAGGGCTTGAGCTCCAGCCCGATGAGGAAGAGCATCATGATCACGCCGAACTCGGCGAAATGCTGCACGTCCTGGCCCTGCCCCACCAGCGACAGGGCATGGGGGCCGATGAGCATGCCGGCCAGCAGGTAGCCGAGCACCGAGCCGAGGCCGAGACGCTTGGCGACCGGGACGGCCAGCACGGCGGCGGCCAGGTAGACGAAGGCCTGGAACAGCAGGGAGTGGCTCATGGATGGGCTCCGGCGGCGGGCCTGGGGTTCGCGTCCAGTGGGGTGGAGAAGGCCGGGAACAGGTCGTTGATGCGCTCCGCCGCGCGGGCCGCCTCCGGGTCCAGGGTCCCGTCCCGCAAGGACTAGATCAGGGATCGGTATTGCCTGGCCATGGGCGCGGCCTCCTCGGGGTCGGCGATGACGATGCTGCGGTGGACGACGAAGGGGGCGTAGAACTCCATGCCGCACAGGCGCGCGGTCTGGTCCAGCGGCGACAGGAGCTGGCGGATGGTGAAACGGTTGTAGCCCGAGGGGTCGTAGGCCTCCTGCGGCCCGCCGGTGGTCATCGCGCTCATCAGCACCTTGCCCTTCAGGGCGCCGCCGCCCTTGCCGTAGGCCCAGCCGAACTCCAGCACCAGGTCCTGCCATTCCTTGAGGATGGACGGCGTGCTGTACCAGTAAAAGGGGTGCTGGAAGACGATGAAGTGGTGCTCGGAGAGCAGCTTCTGCTCCCGCCGGACGTCGATGAGGTAGTCCGGGTAGGCCTCGTACAGATCGTGGAAGGTGACGCCCGGCAGGCCGCGCACCTCCTGGATGAGGCGGACGTTGACGCGGCTCTTCTCCAGGGCGGGGTGGGCGAACAGGATGAGGACCGGTTTCATGGCTGCCGACGGTTTCTCGGGTGGAAGCTGCGGTGCACCTCTTTCAGGTAGTCCTGGTCCAGGTGGGTGTAGATCTGGGTGGTGCTGATGTCGGCATGCCCCAGCATCTCCTGCACCGAGCGCAGGTCCGCCCCGGCCTCGATGAGATGGGTGGCGAAGGAATGGCGGAAGGTGTGCGGAGACACGTCCGACTTGATGCCGGCCTCGTCGCAGACGCGCCGCACGATTTTCCAGGCCCCCATCCGGGACAGGGGCCGTCCGAAGCGGTTGAGGAGCACGGTGTCGGTGCGGGTGCCCCGCGCCTGCCATTCCAGGCGCAGGTAGTCCCGCAAGGTGGCTGACACCTTGGAACCCAGGGGCACCAGGCGCTGCTTGCCGCCCTTGCCCTGCACCATCACCAGGGCTTCGTCCAGGTTCACCTGGTCCAGCTTGAGCCCGATGGCCTCGGAAATGCGCAGCCCCAGCCCGTAGAGCAGGTCGACGAGGGCCAGGTCCCGCCAGGCCAGGGCCCGCCCCTCGCGGATGCTGTAATCGAGGAAGTCATACAGCGCATCGATCTCACGTCGCGAGAGGCTATGGGGCTTGTAGCGCTGCTGCCGCGGGCCCTGCAGGCTTTCGGTGGGGTCCCGCTCGAGGGCGCCCTCGTCCGCCAGGAACCCGCAATAGCTCTTGAGGGTGCTGAGATAGCGGGAGAGGCTGGACGGGGCGAAGCCCAGCTCGGCCAGGGAGCGGAGGAAGGCCCGGAGCCTGGCCAGGGTGAGGTCGGCCGGGGAGGCGGCATTCATCCCGTCCCGGGTCAGGAATCGGAACAGGAGGCGCAGGTCGGAGTGGTAGGCGGCCACGGTTTCCGGGCTGAGGCGCTTCTCGAGCCTCAGGTAGGCCAGGTAGGCCTCTTCCGAGGGGATTTCAGGGGCGGTTGCTGCGCTTTCTTGGGTCATGGAGGGGAAACAACGTTGGAAAAAGTAGCTCGATGGAGTATCTTTTTGGCCCGCTGGACGCTTAGCTCAGTTGGTAGAGCAGCTGACTCTTAATCAGCGGGTCGAAGGTTCAATCCCTTCAGTGTCCACCAACCTTCCCCCCATAGTTGGCCGATTCCCACAGGAAAAGGCCAGACTATGGGCGGGGTTGTTTTCCCATTCCCCAGACAGATCCCGATATCCCCCTCCGCCTGGCCGGGCATGGATTCCAGCGCTTGGCGCCTAGTGCCGCGTCGCCCACGACTCCTGCAGCCCCGCTTCCGAGCCCATCGATCCCAGGGGCCGGTTGATGGGATGGTTCTCCAGGCAGCGGTCGAATTCCTGGAGCAGTCCCGCGAAGCCGGCCTCGGAAGTGGCCGTCGCACCTGCCGGTGCCGCCAAATCCTCGCCGGCGGACTCCAGGGCCTCCACGATGGCGGCCGGCGTCAGGCGATGGGGATCGCGCGCCGGATGGAAGCCGGGGAATTCCCCTTCGACGGGGACCAGCTCCACCAGCAGCCGGGCCCGCTGCAATTTCTCCAATAGCGGGTTCAGGACATTGGAGGGGATGTCCAGGCGCATGGCCAGGGCTTCCGCCGTGGGGGGATCCTCCCCCCGCAGGAAGCGGGCGCAGACCTCCTCGCAAATCCTGAGGGACAGCCGCTTGACGGCGCGGAAGCTCAGGTCCGGGACGCGCTCCTCGCGCTCGTTGCTCTCGTAGTTCTGGTGCTGGTAGGTGAGCTCGGCGCCGAAGAGGACGATGTGCCAGCTGATCTGCAGCCAGATCAGGAACAGGGGCAGGGCCGCGAAGCTGCCGTAGATGGCGTTGCTGCGGGACACGCTGACCTGGATCACGATGTAGAAGGTCTGCACAAGCTGGTAGGCCACGGCGGACACGGCGCCGCCGACCAGGGCCGAGGCGAAGCGCACCTTGGTGTTCGGGATGAAGAGGTAGAGGAAGGTGAACAGCCCCCAGATGAGGAGGAGCGGGGCCATCCGCAGCCCCAAGGTTACCGCCGGGGCGGCCACCTGGCCCAGGGGCGTGCTTTCCACGGCACGGAACAGGAACGTCGCCAGGTAGACGTTGAGGCTGCTGGCCCCCAGCACCAGGAAGGGCCCCACCAGGATGATGGACAGGTAGTCGGTGATCTTCCGGCCCCAGGGGCGCTGCCGCGCGACGGACCAGATCTGGTTGAAGGCCCGCTCGACGTTGCCGATCACCTTGATTACAGTATACAGGAGGAAGGCCACGCCTGCGCCGGCCACCAGCCCGCCCTGGGTCGAGGCCAGGGCTTTATGCGACATTTCGATGAGGGGGCGCATCACGTCCTGCTGGTCCGCGAATTGGCGGAGCAGCCATTCCTCCAGTCGGGCGTCGAGGCCGAATCCCTTGGCGATGCCGAAGAACAGGGCCGTCACGGGGACGATGGAGAGCAGGGTGTACAGGGTGAGGGCCGCGGCCCGCACGGAATCCTGGCCGCGCAGGAAGGAGCGCCCGGCCAGGAGCAGGATTTTCAGGAACCGGAAGGGGATGCGGGCGGGATGCGGCAGGTCCCGGGCGCGGGTCTTCCACAGGTCTTCGGAGAACCAGCGCCGGAGACGTCGGAGGGCTTCCATGCCCGGAAAATAAGCTTGTGGACGGGGAAACGCCAGGCGGCGGAGCGGGGGGCCGGAGGCTCCCGCGTCAGGGCCATTCCACCTGCAGGCTCACCTGGTACAGGGAGGTGCCCAGCTCGTGGTGGCGGAAGGCGTAATGCACCGAGAGCCAGCGATAGGCCGCGGAGGCGCCCGCGCTCAGGTATTCCTTGTCCCAGCCCGCGCGCAGGTACAGGAGCCGACGGAAGTCCCACTCGGCCCCCAGGGCCGGATATTTCCCGCCCTCGCTTTTCTGGGTCACGCCGAAGGCGGCGAAGCTCTGCAGGGAAGGGAAGCCCTCTTCCCAGGACAGGGACAGGCTCCAGCGCCAGGGCATCCGCTCGTACACCTCGAAGCCGTCCACGGCGGCCTTCTGGCGGGTGGGCAGCACTTCGAAACCGGAGAACTGCAGCTTGATGTCCCGGTCCGAGGTCCTGGCCACGGGGTCGTATCCCCAGGCCAGCTTGAGGCAGGCGCCCAGGTCCAGGTTCATGTTCTGGGCCTCGTAGCCTCCGCCTTCCAGCTCCTCGTAGAAATACTTGGTGGTGACTCCCACGCTGAACTCCAGCGGGATGGGCCGCGAGGCGATTCCCAGGCGCGGGAAATGGCCGTCGTAGCGGCGCATCAGGTTCACGTTGGCCTGGTAGACCACGTCTTTCAGGAAGGTGCAATTCCGCTCGCAGGGGATGGGCCGGTCGGCGGGATCGTTGAGGCGGTCCTCCGGCGTCCCGGAGAGCAGGGGCAGCAGCGGGATGTCCGCGGTGGTGATGATGCCCGCGAAGAGATTGATGCGCGTGCGTGCGTCCAACAGATAGGCGAGGGCCCCGTTCACGTTCTGGCTGAGGTCGGAAAAGGCCGGCAGGGTGGCCATCTCCAGGCGGAACAGCCTGGGGGACCCGAAGTCGCCGGGGAAGTCCAGGTATTGGGTGGCCGTATGGAAACGGGAGGGCAGGGCGCCGGAGGTCCCGTTGTCGGCCACGCTGGTGCCGATGCGGTAGGCCTCGCCGGTGAACTCTTCGCCCCGGACGGGAAGCAGGGACAGGAGCAGGATGGCGAGGACGATCAGCATGGCCATGTCCCTGGCTTCTCGGGAAGCCGGGAAGCGGGTCTGCTGAGATTTTAATCCACGAGGATGCCGGAAGGCAAAATGTATTTCTCGGGGTTCTGCGGGGTGCCGTCCCGGTGCACCTCGTAATGCAGGTGGGTGCCGGTGGCCCGCCCGGTGGCTCCCATGTACCCGATGAGGTTGTAGCGCTTCACCAGCTGGCCCTTCTCCACCATGATCTTGGTCAGGTGGGCGTATTTTGTGACGTAGCCGTTGCCGTGATCGATGACCACCAGGTTTCCGAAACTGGCGCTGCTGTGGCTGGTCGTGACCATGCCGTTGGCGGGGGCGTAGATGGGGGTCCAGCGGCTGCCCGCGATGTCCAGGCCCTCGTGCAGGGCGTTCCGGCCGCTGATGGGGTGCAGCCGGTAGCCGAAAGCGCTGGTCACCTGCCCCTTGGCCGGAAGGACGAAGGGCGTATGCTCCCAGAGGTTGTGCCGGTAGCGCACGAATTCCTGGATCTGCTTGAAGGAGTTGTTGGTGAATTCGAGCTTGCTCTTGAGCTGGCGGTTCTTCAGGCTGCTGTTCAGCACCTGGTCCGCGACCACGCCTTGGGGAAGGGCGGGATCCGCCTCGGGACGGCGTCCGCCGATGCCGAACTCATGGAGTGCCTTGCCATGGGCGTTCATCCCGTACAGGGCCCGGATCTTCTCCTCCACCTGGGTGATGCTGTCGAGCGTGACTTCCACGGTACGCTGTTCCGCCAGCACGTCGTGGAGGTGGCTCTTCAAGGATGCGTTCTGCTTGAAATGGTATTGCAGGGACGCTTCGCGGTGGATCCAATGACCCAGCTCGGCGATCAGCGCGAGCAGCCCCAAAGTGAGGATGCCGAGGGTGGCCAGGAAGAAATTCTTCAGGGAGCGGTTGAGAGGGATGAAGTGCGAAGGGCTCTTCGCATCCCATTGCACCGATACGAGGTAGTCCTTGCCGGCCGCCAGCTTGAACAAGCGGGCGAACAGCGTTTCACCGAATGTCGCTTTTTTTCCCATGAAGACCTAAAAAGTGTAGTGACCGGGGAGGTTCTAGTCAAGGATGGCAAGCATCCCTAAGTGACCGGGGAGCCGACGCTTAGGCGAACACGGAGCGGTCCCTCTGGATTGCCCATGGGTTGGGAGTTTTGATATGATGGGTTTCGATCCCATATGCGCAATCCCCTGACCCTGACCTGGTGGATACTCCTCCTGGGCGCCCTGGAAGGCGCCAGCCTCATCCTGGACCAATCCCAGCATCACTTGTGGGGACGGATCGGCTGCCTGCTCCTCAAGGCGAGCTATCTCGCCTTCGCCTGCGTCCTGCTGCTACGGTTCCTGTCCTTCCGCTCCCGGAAGACCTTCGAGAGCATGCTGGACTCCTACAACCGTATCTCCGGTCGCAGTTGGACAGTTTCAGGACGAGGGGCGGATGAATGGCGTAAGTTCTTGTTTTATACGGCTTTATTGGCAGTCTCCTCAATCAACTTGATAACCCCTTTGGCCTGGGGGGGTCGCACCTTCAAAACCTCAATCCTCCTGGACCTGGTCCTTTGGCTGATGGCCTTGCACTGGGTGGTACGCGCCCATTGGCTCAAGGCCCAGGGGCGTCGTGAGAAGCTGAAAGAGAACCTGGACGATGCCCGCAGCCGCCTCAAACCCCGGTCCACCGCAGACACCCCTTCGACGGTCGAAGCCGGCTCTGTGGCCGCCGACCACTCCCAAACCGCCGCCCCCACCGTAGACTCCGGGCTGTCCGAAGCCGCCAGGCCCACCCCGGAGCCGGCCGCCGGGATGGCCGCCGGGGCCGTTCCATCCGCCGGGACTCGGGCCTGGCCCTTCCTGCGCCTCTTCGTCCTGGCCATGACAGCCACCCTGGCCATCGGCTTCCAACGCTGGCGGCAGGCCGAACGGAATTTCGCCGTCACCGACCTCAAGCGATGCCTACTGACCTGCCTGGATAGGGCCTTGGATCGATTCCACGGGGAGGGCCGCCTGGAGGGCGACCTGGACAACGAGGCCTGCCTCTATCGCCATCGCGAGGACGTGGGCATCGGCATCGGCTTCCAGCGCGGGGAGCTGCTGCTCTGGGCTATCGAGAAGCCGGGCCGGGATTTCTTCGGGAACGGAAAGACCGGCGACCAGGGGCTGATGCTGGACGGCGAAGGCAGGTTCCGGGACACCCGGCGTGGGCGTTAGAAGGCGCTTAGGGGAACAGGGGAGGCGGGAGGCCTTTCGCGCCGGCGGTTTTACGCCACAGTGCCTTGCGCCGCGGCGTCCTACGCCGGGCTCTTGGCTTCCCGCAGCATCTCCAGCACCTTGTACGGCACGTTGAGGCTGCCCGGGGAGTTCCGGCCGTCCTGGCGGCGCACGTGGAAATCGGCTCCGCCGGAGCAGATAAGACCATGTTTGCGCGCATATTCGCGGTACTTGTGATAGGTGGCCTGGCTCTGGCCATGGCAATAGGTCTCGATCCCCATCAGGCCG
>CBILQL010000028.1:0-15634 GCA_966238865.1 uncultured bacterium | reverse complement strand
GGGAACGTCGCGGACGGCCTGGGCCGGCTCGACGCCGTGAAGCCCGAATCGTCCGGGACCGCGGCGGCCGGCCCGGACGCGCAGTCCGGCGAGGCCGAGAAGCTGGCGGCCACCATCAAGAAGGACCTGTCGCCGATCCGCCGGACGGCCGCCAAGATCATGGCCGATCCGCTCCGCAAGCAGGCCATCTTCGCCACCTTGCAGGATAACCAGGGCGAGTTGCAGTTCATCTACCAGAAATGGCTGCGCAAAGGTCCGGCCTTCGAGGGCGACTTGACCGTGCGCATCCTGATAGCGCCCTCCGGAGAGGTGCGCGACGCGAGGATAGTCCGGGAGAAGAGCACCGTGGACAATCCGCCCTTCGGCGGCGAGATTCTGCAAACCGTCAAAAAATGGAGGTTCCGCGAGGACCCCGGGGCGGGCGGCGACGTGCCCGTGTCCTTCCCGGTGCGCTTCGTGAATAAAGACTGACATTCGGCCTGCCGCGGGCGTTGTTTTGGACTCTTGTAATTTTTTACTTTAGCCTAAAGCCTTCAGCCCTGGAACCGCGCAATTTTCGGCCTTGCGGCGGTCCACGGGGTCCGGGATCCGCGTCCACAAAAAGCTTGACAATTATTCAACCCAAGATATATTTGCAAAAATTATGATAGAATCGGAGGAGACGAGCATGGATCCGAAAGAAGCCCGCGAGTGGCACTGCGGCCGACGCCCCAAGCACGACGACTTCGACGACCTCGAACCCCTGGAGGGAGAGGAGGACGAGGTCGAGGAAGACGACGACGAGGAAGATGAGAACGAGGAAGTCGACTTCGATAATCCCAAGTTCAAAAAGAACGACATGTGGAATGATTACGCCGAGGATTTGGACTTCGAGGAGTGAGCCATGGCCGCAGGGTTTCCTGCCGCCCCGGCCCTTCCTGAAACCCGCCGCGATCCGCCTGCTCGCATCCTCCACCTCCACCCACCTCCACGCCGAAAAGACGTCTTGCTGAAATCCACGGTCATCCGCCTGCTGGCAGCGCTTTGCCTGGCCGCTTGCTCCGGCTCCCGGCCGCCCTCGGGCCCTGCCGGCGAGGCTACCAGCGCACCCTCGCCCATGCCCGGCGGGCAGGCCCTGGAACCCGGCGAGAAGATGCTCTTCTCGGAGGTCGACGAGTTCGTCGGGCTCGGGCGCGAAGCGCTGCGCGATTCCCTCTGGTTCCAGGCCGCCGAGAACTTCGACAGCGCCCTGCTGCGCCTCACCGCCCTGGAAGCGGACGATTCCCTCAGCCCGGGCCTCGCGGCCCACATCGCCGCCTACCGCGACTCCGTGCAGAAGCTGATGGTCGGCGCCGTGTCCATGACCGCCCTGGCCGAGCCGGCTCCCTGGACCGAGCAGTTCGACGAGGAGATGAAGGACGTCTCCGATTCGACCGTGCACGTGATGGACTCCATCACCCACCAGATCGATCCGAGGGACTACGACCTGCCTCTCACCTCGCCGATGAACGAACGCACCCTCCAGGCGGTGGCCGTCTTCATGGGCCCCGGCAAGGGCTATTTCTCCAAGTGGCTGGCCCGCAAGTCCCGCTACGAGGCCCTCATCATCCCGCGCCTGGAGGCCCGGGGGATGCCCAAGGACCTCATCTATCTGGCCATGGTGGAGAGCGGGTTCAACCCCAAGGCCTGGTCCAAGGCCGCGGCCGCCGGGATGTGGCAGTTCATCAGCGGGACCGGCCGCCGCTACGGCCTCAAGGACGACTGGTGGTACGACCCGCGGCGCGATCCGGTGCTGGCCACCGAGGCGGCCCTGGACTACCTCCAGGACCTCTACGCCGAGTTCGGCGACTGGCACCAGGCCATGGCGGCCTACAATTGCGGCGAAGGCCGCGTCCGCCGGTTCCGCAACGCCAATCCCGCCATGAGCTATTGGGACATGCCCCTGCCCCAGGAGACGCGCTTCTACGTGCCCAAGATCCTGGCCGCCATGATCATCGGCCACAACCCGGAGCGCTACGGCTTCAAGATCGAGAATCCGGAGCCGCCCCTGGCCTTCGACACCGCCACGGTCACCCACTGCCTCTCCATCGCCACCATCGCGCGCGCCGCCGAGGTGGGCGAGGACGACATCATCGGGCTCAACCCGGCCCTGCGCCGCTGGTGCACGCCTCCCAACCGCAGCAGCCACGTGGTCTACCTGCCCGCGGGCAAGCGCGAGATCTTCGCGGCCAACTACGAGAAGCTGGACAAGACCAACCTGGTCAACTGGCACCACCACGTGGTCGGCCGGGGCGAGACTCTGGGCGGCATCGCCTCGCGCTACCGGGTGAGCCTGGCCGCCATCAAGGCCACCAACAAGATGAAAGGCAGCAAGTTGCGCCCCGGCCAGAGCCTGCTCATACCCCTGGCCCCGGAGGACGCGCGCCGGTACGCCGAGCGGGACTACGAGGAGCCGCGGGTCGGCTCGACCAAGTACAAGGGCGGAACCTACAAGGTGCGCCCCGGCGACAACCTCTTCGACATCGCCCGCAAGGCCGGCACCACGGTGTCGCAGCTGATGGCCGCCAACAAGTTGAAGCCTGGGTCCGTGATCCGGCCGGGACAGCGCCTCAAGCTGAGCGGCAAGGGCTCCGCATCCGCCCGCGAGGACGAGCGGGACTGGCGCAAGGAACCCCCCTCGCCCCGCGCCGCCGCCTCGGCCCCTTCCAGGGGCGAAGACGCCGGCTCTTCCGACCTGGATCCCGGCGAGACCCGCGTCCACGTCGTCGCCTCGGGGGAATCCATCTATTCCATTTCCCGCCTGCTGGGCGTTTCCCAGGACGATCTCATGCGCTGGAACGGCCTCGAAAGCGCCGCCATCCAGGCCGGCCGCCGCCTCAAGTACCGCGCCCTGGACGCGGAGCCCGGAGCGGTCGCCGAGGCGCGGGCCGAAGCCCGGGAAGCCCGGGAAGCCCGCACGGAGCCGGTGCGCGCAGGACCGGCCAAGGTCTCCACGCCCATGCCGGGCGGCAGCCGCCGCTGGCACCGGGTCCAGCCGGGCGAGAACCTCTACCAGATCGCGCGACAGCACGGCGTCGACCACCAGTCCCTGATGGCCCTCAACGGGCTGGGGGAGGAGGACAGGATCTTCCCCGGCGACAGCCTGGTGGTCTCAGGCTCCCTAGCTACGAAGGCGCCCCAGGACAAGCCGGCCCGGGGCGCCGGGGATCCGATGTACTACGTGGTCAAGAGCGGCGACAGCCTTTGGGACATCTCCGTCCAGTTCCGCACCACCGTGCAGAAGCTGAAGGCGCTCAACGGCAGGCTCGGCGCCAACCTGCAGCCCGGAACCCGGATACGGGTCCGCTGAGTCCCCGCACCCGCTAGCGGCCGGCCGTCCCGCCCCCGTTTCCCTTCGGGGCGCATCCCCTCCGCGGATAATTATCTTGGGGGGATGCGGAATGTCCCGACCGGAGGTCCCATGTCCAAGTTCCTGAAGACGATGGCTGTGCTGGCGGCCGCGGCCGCCGTCGGATTCATCTTCCTCCTCGTCGCCATCGTCGGAGCCTTGTCGCAGATGGGGCAGGGGGGCGGCCTGTCGCGGGAGAAGCGGCCCCATCTCACCGTGCTCCACGTCGAGGGCCCCATCATGGCTTCGGACGCGCTGCTGGAGAGCATCCGCCGCATCTCCGCGGACAAGGCATGCAAGGGCCTGCTGGTGCGGGTGGATTCACCGGGCGGGGCGGTGGGCGCCTCCCAGGAAGTCCTGTCGGCCCTGTTGTCCCTCCGGGCCAAGGGATTGCCGGTGGCCGTCAGCCAGGGCAACCTGGCCGCTTCCGGGGGGTATTACATCTCCCTGGCGGGCGAGCGCATCTTCGCCAATGCCGGCACCCTGACGGGCAGCATCGGCGTGATCATGCAATTCCCGGAAGCGGGCGGGCTCCTCGACAAGGTGGGCATCGACGTCTACACCGTGAAGAGCGGCGAGCTGAAGGACGTGGGCAATTTCGCCCGGAAGCCGACGCCCAGGGATCTGGAGTACCTCCGTGGCGTGATCGGGGACGTGTACGAGCAGTTCCTGGCCGATATCCTCGCGAACCGCAAGGTGGAGCGGGAGGAACTGGTCAAGATAGCCGACGGGCGCATCCTCACCGGCAAGGAGGCGCTGGCCAACGGCCTGGTGGATACCCTGGGGGGCTTCCACGAGGCCCAGGACTGGCTGGCCCAAAAGGCCGGGTTGGGCAAAGACCCGGTGATGGTACGGGAGCCCCCTGAGCGTTCCTGGGTCGAGAACCTCCTCGAATCGCGCTTCCAGGGCGTCCTGTCCCGGACGGCGGAGAGCCTGCTCCCCCTGGGCCGCGGCGGGGCCTATTTCCTCTGGAAATGAGCGGCCGGTAGCCGCGGATCCTCCGTTTTCCCATACCCCGCAGCCGGTCCAGTTTGTAAGTATATTGGACCACTTTTCAGCGGGAACTCGATTGCAGGCCTTGCGCAGCGCACTCTTCCTACTCTTCGTCTCCCTTCCCGCCCTGCCCAGGGCCGAATCGGACTGGATCAGCGTCCTGGAGGATTCTCCCGGCCGCCTGGTCCTCGAACTCCGTCCCCCCATGCCGGTATTGAGAGTCCAGTCGGAAGGGCTTACCCGCCCGGTCTGCCCGATCTGCCACATGTCCGAGGTGTCCGGCGGACCCGATCTCCCGCTCTACCGCTTCGACGTCCTCAGCGGCGAGGCGGCCCCGCGCATAGCCCTGCACGTCCTGGAAAGCGAGACGCGCGTCTTGCAGGGAGGCCTGGCGTCCATCCCCTTCCAACCCACCCCCAAGAGGCTCGAGTACCGCCCCGACCCGGCCTTGTTCCGGTCCGCGGGCGTCCTCACGGCCCGGACTACCGGGCTCCGGTACTTGCGCGGGGCTCCCGTGCGGGGGGTGGAAGTGCCGCTGGCCCAATGGAACGACGACACGCGCACCCTGACGGCGGTCCGCCGCCTCCGGGTGGAGTTGGAGTTCCCCGGGGTCCGTCCCAGGTCCGCCCGCGCGCAATTGCCGGACTACCTGCGTGCCGCCGTGAAGAACCCTTCGGGCGGAGCCTGGCTGTACGACATCGCGCGCCCGCGGACGGCGCGCGGCCTCCGTTCCGCCGCCCTGGGCAAGGTCGCCGCCGGCGCCAGGGCCGAGTGGGCCGGCTGGCCGGGCGAGACCTTCATCCGCATCAAGGTGGGCGACAAGACCGTGGACAACGTCAGCGAGGACCAGGTCTACGCGCTGTCCTTCGAGGATCTGGCGCGGGTCTCCCCCGGGATCCGGGGAGGCATCCGGGTGGACAGCCTGCGCCTCTATACCGGCGCCAATGACACCCTGGAGCGGCGCATGGATTCGCTGCCCCCGAAGGAGAGTCCCCACCTGGTCCCGGGGATGCTCCGGGAAATCCCCATGGAGGTGGTCGACGACGGGGACGGAACCTTCGACGACGGGGACACCATCCGTTTCTTCGCACATGGCACCAGCGTCTGGAGGCGGATCCCCGGGGATACCGGGACCGTCCGCTACGAGTTCTCGGTGGATCCCTACTCCTACGAGAATTCCTACTACCTGGGTTACGAGCGGCAGCGGACGCGGGGGCCGGCCTTGCGCCTGCCCGGGGATCCCGGCCTGCAGCCCGTTCCGTCGCCGCTGCTCGGCACCTATCATTATCTCCGCGCCGAGCAGGACAGGGAGACGGCAGCCTGCGATCCGTCCAACGCCAAGGACGAGGAAAGCGGCTTCGCCTGGTTCTGGCATTGGAAGGGGAACTGCGCCGTTTTTCCCGACACCTCCGTCAACCTGGGCCGTTCCCTGCTCCACAGCCCCTCCGCCGACTCCCTGGTCGATCTCATCCAGCGGGATGACGGCGACACCGTTTTCCTCGGCTTCTACACCTACCAGTCGAACAGAAACGTGGACGCCTTCCAGCCCTTCCTCGCCGGGAAGGGTCGCAACGGCGGCGACACCCTCGAGCTGGACTCCCTCAACTGGAGCCGCGGCCGCTTCTTCACGGTGGCCGGACCCTGGAAAGGCCAGCCGAAGCTGGGGCTGGATTCTCTGAGGTGGTACGGGAGCGAGAAGCGGTTCGAAGGGTATACCGTCGTCTACCAGCGCCGCCACTCCCTCCGCGACGGCCGCCTGTGGATCTTTCCGCCGCGCACCGGCGTGCGCCAGACCTACAAGGTGGAGGACGCCGAAGGCGCCCGTTGCGTGCGCGTCGTGGACGGCGTGGCGGAGCGCAGCCTCGTCCTCGACAGCCAGGGCCGGTTCACCGACAGCCTGCCCGAGGGCGCGGACGCGCGGTATTACGTCTTCCGCGATCCCGGCCGCAAGGAGCAGCTGTCCCTGTCCGAGGAATCCCTGCCCGCCCAGGGTCTCGCCGTCCGGGATCTGCTGACCGGGGACGGCGAGAATCCGGAATATCTGATCATCACCGGACGGCCCCTGGCCGCCGAGGCGGCCGCCTTCCGGGAATACCGCAAGGATCCCGCCAGGGTGATGCCGCTCCGGACCTCGGTGGTCCACGTGGAGGACATCTACCGGCAATTCGGCAGCGGACGCCTCTCGCCGCCGGCCATCCGGGACTTCCTGCGCTGGGCGTACAACCATTGGGACCAGGATCCCGACAGGACCAGCGCCTTGCGCTACGTGCTGATCCTCGGCGACGGGCACTATGACTACCGCGGCATCCATGCCCCCCGCCGCAACAACCCGCCCGCGATCGTGGTGCCTCCCTACGAGTTCATCGTGCCCTCGAGCGGCGAACAGATCGCCACCGAGGACTTCTACGGCAATCTCGATCCGGGCGACAATGACGTGAACGATGCGCTCCTGGACATCGCCATCGGCCGGGTTCCGGTGCAGACCGCCATCGAGGCTTCCAACTACCTGCAGAAGGTGAAGGCCTACGAGAATCCCGCGAATGCCGGGGAATGGCGCGGGCGGGTGATTCTCACCGCCGACGATCACTACCAGCGGGGCGCCCCCAACGACATGGATCCCATCACCCCCGGGCATACCACCGACTCCGATCACCTCGGGAAGGCCATGACTGCCGTCGAGCCGGGCCTGAGCCTGGACCGGGTATACCTGCTTGACTATCCCATCAACTCGTCCTACCGCAAGCCCCAGGCGGCCCAGGACCTGCTGGGGCTCATGAACCGGGGAGCCCTCATGACCAATTACGTGGGCCACGGTTCGTCGAACCAGTGGGCCGACGAGGTGCTGCTGCAGACCAGCGACGCCCTTTCGCGCCTGCAGAACCGGAACCGCGCCGGCCTCCTCAACGCCTTCTCATGCACGGTGGGGCGGTTCGAGAGCCTCTCCGGGGAGGGAATGAGCGAGCAGTTCGTGAAGCTTGGCTCGGTGGGTGCCATCGGCGCCGTCTCGGCCACCCGGGAATCCTTCCCGCAGCCCAACATCGCCCTGGCCCTGGCCTTCTACAGCCGCCTCTTCTCCCGCGATACCGCGAGCGGCCGGACCATGACGGCGGGGGAGGCCCTCATGGGCGCCAAGAACTCCGCCGAAACCAGCAACAGCTACAACGACATGAAGTACGCGCTGCTCGGGGAGCCGGTGCTTTTCCTCCGCAAGCCCGCCCTCGGCGTGGCCTTCAACCAGGCGCCTGACACCTTGCGTGCGCTGGATTGCAGCACCCTGGAAGGGACCGTGGAAGGCGGCTCGGGCAGCGGGTTCGTGAACGTCAAGATCACCGCCGGCTCGCAGCCCAAAGTCTACGAGCTCCCCTTCGACATGAAAACCCAATACGTCGAGAAGCGGGGCAGCATCCTCTTCGAGCGCACCGTTCCGTACCGGGACGGCCGGTTCAAGACCGAGTACTTCCTGCCGCGGCAGGTCCCCTTCGGCGACACTAATGCCACCATCACCGCCTTCGCGTGGGACGGGTCCCAGGAGCGGGAAGGCTCGACCGTGATCCAGGGCCTCAGCATCAACGGCACGGCCGCGACCTGCCCGGCCGATAGCAACGGCCGCGGTCCCGCCATCCGCATCACGGGATGCGAGGGCAAGGAGACGGGCGGGGTGGATTTCCCCGATCGCGTGCGGCTCAGCATGCCGTATTGCCTCCAGATCGTGGTCGAGGACAGCGTGGGAGGCGTGGTCTCCGCCGAGGGTCCGGACGAAGGGACCACGGTGGAGGTGCCCGGAGTGCTGGATCCCTTCCATCCCCAGCCCGGCATCGACGACCTGTACCTGAAATCCTACCAGGTGCTTCTGGAGCGCAAGGTCTTCCGGCCCGGCAGCCACCTCCTCAAGGTGATGGCCAAGGACGGCTTCGGCAACGCGAGCCTGCGGACCCTGCGCATGGACCTGTCCCAGGACACCACCATCCAGACCATCACCGCCTACAACGTTCCGAACCCGGTGAAGCGGTCGGGCACTGCCTTCCACTTCTCCACCATCCTGCCGCAGGAGGATATCGAAGTCATTCCCGGCAGCCAGCCCCTCGAGCGCCTGAGTTTCGAGGTGCGAATCTTCGACCAGGCGGGCCGGGTGGTCCGGTCGCTGCGCAACGTCCGGAGCGGAGTGCATTGGGACGGCCGGGACGAGTGGGGCAACCGCGCCGCCAACGGCGTGTACTTCTACGTGGTCACGGCCCGATGGGACACCGGCGACCTGAATACCGCCCCCTCCTTCCGCACCCTGTCCACGAAGCGCAACACCCTGGTCCTCTCCCGCTGAACTCCCGGCGGGCCCGCGGATTCCGGCTGGCCCAACGTCACGGCCAGGTAACGGTCCCGCAACGGCGCGGCCACGTTCCTGCAAATTATTCCCCGTCGCGGCCGGCGACCCTCCTCCGCACCACCCGCGTGAGTATCTTCCCGGGGCGCGAAATCCCATAGCGCCCTGGCTTCCGGGGCCGCATCCCCGGCCTCCCGGGAGGAGATGTCCATGCCGATCCGGTTGCGACCCTGGATTCCTCCGTTCGCCTGCCTGGCGGCGCTCGCCGGTCCGGGCCGCGCCATCCCTGTGTCCAAGGTCTTGGAGCAGGGCCCGGGGCGCATGCGCCTTGAGATCCTCGTACCCGCCATGCGGAGCGAGGAGGTGCCCGGCCAGGGATGGCGTATCGCCTGCGACGGCTGCCAGGTTCCTCCAGCCGGCTCCCCGGATCTTCCCGTCTTCCGCGTCGACGTCCCTGCCGGGGAAACCCCGGGCGGGCAAGGCCAGGGCGGGAACGGCCTTAGGGCCGGCGTCCGGATCCTGGAAGCGGAAAACCTGGCGGCGGGGAAGCTGGCTCCAGTACCCCGGACCTTGGATGCCGTGCGGATCGAGTACCGGCCGGATCCGGCCGCGGAGGCAGCCATGGCCCGGGGGGAGGTCCGGGTCCTCGAGCCGCAGAGCATCCGCGGACTGCGGACGCGGGGTGTCCTCATCCCGCTGGCCCGGCCCGTCCCGGGCGGCGCGATCGCGGCGCGCAGGCTGGATGTGGATCTCGCCTGGGATCCGGCCTTCGAGGCGGGTCCGCGCCGCCCGCCGGCGCGCAAGCGCGGCGTTTCGGCCGCCTTCCCCGATCTCGGCGAACGCTTCTTCCGCATCCGCGTCGGAGACGCCACCGTCGAGAGCCTGGAGGAGGACAGGGTCTACTCCGTCGCCTTCGGAGACCTCGCCGCGAAGAGCCGGGACATCCGGGGCGGAGTGCGCATCGGCGACTTGAGGCTCTATAGGGGGCCGCGGGACACCTTGACGCGATCCCTGGGCGCGCTGCCGGGTTCGGCCGGGGAGCTGGCCGGGACCTTGCGGGAAATCCCCATGGAGGTCGTCGACGACGGCGACGGCACCTTCGACGACGGCGACACCTTGCGGTTCTTCGCCCACGGCACCAGCCTGTGGAAGCGCGCCGCCGGTCCGGCCGGTCCTGTGCGTTTCGTCTTTTCCGCGGACCCGTACGCCTTCGGGCACGATTATTTCCTCGCCTGGTCCGGGAAGGGGGCCGGACCCGCCCGCAGGCTGGAGGCGGCGCCGGTAGCGGACGTCGCGGGCCCCGTCCGGGAGGTGAACCGGGCCTACCTGCGCGCGGAACGCGAGTCAGCCGCGGGCGGCTGCGACGTGGAGGGGCACGCGGACTCGACACAGGGGGCCGTCCGGTTCTGGCACGTGCTGGGCCTGTGCCGCGGCGTCGGGAGGGTCTCCATCCCCGGCGGCCTGGTCACGAGCCCTTCCGCCGTCCTGCAGGATTGGGCCGCGGGAACCGGGGACAGCATCCTCATCGGCTTCCGCAGCTTCCCGCCCAGGAACGCCGACGAATTCGGCGTGTATATGGCAGGGGGAAAACTCCCCCTGCCGTACCGTGGGGAGCCGGGGTCGGACGGAGACGCCTGGTACGCCTGGGAAGGTCCCGCGCAGGGCGGTGACGGGTTCCCGCTGGATTCGCTGGTGTGGAACGGCGGCTCCCTGGCCCTGGAGGGGTATTCCATCCGTTACCCCCGCAACCTCGTCTGGCGGGGGAAGCCGCTCTGGATCTTCCCGGAAACGGGCGGGAGGTCGGCCTGGCGGGTCCGGGACGGGGCCGGCCTCCTGTGCCTGCGCATCGTGGACGGGGTGGGGGAGAGCTTGCTGCGCCTGGATTCCGAGGGGCGCTTCGCGGACAGCCTGCCGGAGGATGCGGACGCCCTGTACCTGGTCTACGATCGCGCCCATCCCCTGGACGCGGACGCAATCGCGGAGGATGGCCTGCCCGAGCCCGGAGGCGCCCTTCGGGACCTGGCGGGCGGCGGCGGGAACCGGCCGGAGTACCTGATCATGGCCCCTAGGGCCCTGGAGCGGGAAGCCCTGGCCCTGAGGGACTACCGCCGTGACGCCCGCCGGGCGGAACCCCTGCGCGCCGAGGTGGTCCGCCTCGAGGACGTGTACCGGAACTTCTCCTCCGGGAGGTTGTCTCCGACGGCGCTGCGGGACTTCCTCCGCTGGGCGCTGCACCGCTGGGAGCCGGGCGGGGCCGCGGCCAACCCCCTGCGCTACGTGCTCCTCTTCGGCAACGGCCACTACGATTACCGGGGCATCGATGCCCAGCGACGGGCGGCCCCGCCCCTGCACGTGCCCACCTACCAGGCCTACTCGGGCCGGGAGGCCATCGCCACGGACGACTTCTTCGCCAGGCTGGACAGCGGGGAAACGGACCTGGGGACGGGCGGCCTGGATCTGGCGGTGGGGCGGCTGCCGGCGCAGACGGCCGAGGAGGCCGCCGCCTACCTGGAGAAGGCCAAGGCCTGGGAGGATCCGGGCCTGGCCGGGGAATGGCGGTCCCGTTTCCTGTTCGCCGCCGACGACCACCTGCAAAGGGGCCGCCCCGGGGATCTGGATGATATCACCTGGGGTCACACCAACGATACGGAGAAGCTGGCGCGCAGGGTCATGGCCGGCGATCCCGCCGCCTTCGTGGAGCGGGTGTACCTGCTCGACTATCCCCTCAATTCGGCCTTCCGGAAACCCCAGGCGACCCAGGATCTGCTGGGCTTCATGGATCGCGGAGTGGCGGCGGTCAATTTCGTCGGCCACGGATCCGCCGATCAATGGGCCGACGAGGTGCTGTTGCGGACGTCGGACGTGCAAGGTTCCCTCTCCAACCGCGGCCGCACCCCCATGGTCAACGCCTTCTCCTGCATGGTGGGCCGGTACGACGCCTTCCTGCCCGGGCTCAGCCAGGTGCTGGTGTCCGCTGCCGGGAAGGGGGCCATCGCCAGCATCTCGGCCACCCGCGAATCCTTCCCGCTCCCGAACATCGCACTGGCGGACGCCTTCTATTCCCTGGCCCTGCCGGGAGGCGCCACGGAGGGCTCCGCGTCTGTCGGCGAGGCCCTGAACGGCGCAAAGAACCTGGGTACCGACCATAAGAATCCCGTCAACGACGCCAAGTACAACCTGCTGGGGGAACCGGTCCTCCGCCTGCGCAAGCCCGGTCTGCGGGTGGTCCTCGCGAAGTGTCCGGACACCTTGCGGGCCCTGGATTGCGGGACCATACAGGGAACCGTGGAAGGCGGCGGCGGCAGCGGCTTCCTCAACGTCAAGATCCTGGGCGCGCCCGAGCATCGGGTCTATGCCCTGCCCAAGGACATGGACACGCAGTACGTCGCCAGGCGCGGCCCGGTCATCTTCTCCCAGACCGTCCCCTACGTGGTGGGGCGCTTCTCCCTGGAATACCTGATTCCGGCGCGCGTGCCCTTCGGGGACACCGCGGCCCGCATCACCGCCTTCGCCTGGGACGGCGGCCGCGAAATGGAGGGCTCCATAGCCGTGGAGGGGCTGGCTGTCCGCGGCCAGGCCGGGGAGGGGTCCTGCCCCGATCCCGACGGCGGCCAGGGTCCGCGTATCCGCGTCACCGGCTGCCAGGACGGGGAAACCGGCGGGGTGGACTTCCCGGATCGCGTGCGGCTCGACCTGCCCAGCTGCCTGCGCATCCAGGTCGAAGACAGTTCCGGGGGAGTGCTATCGGCCCAGGGACCCGACGAAGGGACCATGGTGGAGATTCCGGGTTCGCTCCCGCCCTTCCATCCCCAGCCGGGCGTGGACGAATTGTTCCTCAAGACCTATCAGCTGACATTGGAAGCGAAGGCGTTCCGGCCCGGCCCCCATCTCCTCAAGGTGTCGGCCCAGGACGGCTACGGCAACCGCAGCCTCCGCCAGATCCGCCTGGACCTGGGCGCCGTGGAAAACGTCCGCGCCCTCTCGGCCTATAACGTCCCCAATCCCGTGAAGCGTTCCGGCACCGCCTTCTACTTTTCCGTCCTGCTGCCCGAGCCGGAGATCCAGGTCACCGCGGGAGGAGGGGATACTACGAAGCGGGTGGAGTTCGAGGTCCGCATCCACGACCAGCGCGGCCGCGTCGTGAAGGTGCTCCGGAACGCCCGGTCCGGCCAGCGCTGGGACGGCCGCGACGAATGGGGCCGTCCGCTGGCGAACGGCGTCTACTACTATATCGTTACGGCCCGGTGGAATCGGCAGGCGGAAAAACCCGCGGCCGGGGAGTCCCGCCCCGCGAGCAGCAAGCGGAACATCCTAGTCCTGTCCCGCTGAGGCGGTGGCAGACCTGCGCCCCCATCCTGTCCGGGGGCGCCAAGGCTGAATCCTAGGGGAGGTACTTGCGGCTGATGCCGGAGCCTGTCTTGAGCTCCAGGTACCAGGGCTCGGTGCCGGAGGGGTAGTTGAAGGTCAGGCCGCCGGTCTTGCTCTCGTCGCGGGAGCTGATCGCGTCCTTCTTGGTGAAGGCGCCGAGCTTGGCGGCGGGCTTGTACACGTTGTTCTCGCGGTCCACCAAAGTGAACTGTTCGCCCAGCACCGTGATGGGGTTGGAGGAGCCGTTGAAGGCCTTGGCCTGCACCTTGAGGGAGGTGGCGCCCTTGTCCAGCTTCACGATGGCCAGCAGCACTCCGTACTTGTTGATGCGGCTGTCCAGGGGCTCGGTGATGAGGCCTTCGTAGTCGTACATCAGGTAGGTATTGAGGTTGAGCTTGCGGATCTTGGACCAGAGCCCGCGGATTTCGGGGATTTCGTTGCCGCCGAACAGCAGGGACAGCTTGTTCATCTTGTAGTCGGCCAGGATGCCGGAGGTGGGCTCGGAGGAGGCGTCCTCATAGTCGCCCTGGATTTCCTTCAGCTTGCCGGCGATGAACTGCTTGCGCAGGCCCTCCGTGCTGGCGCCGCCCTTACCGGGAAGCTTTTCCAGCGCCTGGAGCATGGCGAATCCGCCCTCTTCCGAGCCGGCATTGAGGCGCGCGGTGGCGGCGGTATGCAGGGCGGCGGCGAACAGGCCCTCGACTTCCGGGTCGGGATGGGCGGCCAGCACGCTGGCGACTGTGTCCTTGATGATGTCGACGGCCTCGTTGCCGGGATCCGACTTGGCGCGGAACTCCAGCAATTGGATGTTGGCCTTGGCATAGTTCTTCCAGAAGGTCTTGCTCACCGACCCTTTTTCCCGCGCCATTTCGTAGCGGACAAGGGCATTGATGGGATCGCCTCCCTTGAGGTAGGCGTCACCGGCGCTCTCATTGCCCGACTTGCAGCCGGAGATGAGAAGGGCCAGGGAAAGCGGAGTCCATAGCAACACCTTGGTCAACTTCATCCTTCGTCCTTTTCTGGGGTCCTGGAGCCTTTTCGTCAGGAGGCTCCGAATAGCCTTGGTGACAAAAAGTAGCGAAAACCGGCCCGTTCAGGTGGCGATTTTTTTAACTTTGGGCGTTCGGGGCCCATAGCTCAGTTGGTTAGAGCAGGAGACTCATAATCTCTTGGTCCTCCGTTCAAGCCGGAGTGGGCCCACTCGCTGCAAGGGCCTTTTTGGGATGCAAACGTGAAAAAGATCATCTTCTGGGGTGACCCTCTTTTAACCGGTTCCGCCGGTTATGCCGAGCTGCTCGGAAATCACGTATTTCTGCATTATCCCCGGGCCGATTTGTCCTTGGCCACCATTCCCGCCGCATCGACCCATGGCGAGGCCGGCGGTCCCTCCCTGTCGGACGCCTTTCGGGAAGCCCCCCTGCATGCCATTGGGAAGGATCCCGATCTCCTGTACCTGGGATTCGGGGACGCGGATTTGGCCGCGGGACAGACCCCTGACGAAGCCGCCCGCCTACTCCAGGACCTGGTCACCGTGGTGCTGCAGAAAACCCATGCCCGCATCGCCCTGTCGCAGGTGATTTCGGCCTTTTTCCCCGAAGCTCTCCGGGCCGCCTGCCAGGCCTTCAATCGCCGGCTGCAAACCCTGGCCGGCCCGCGGGTGACCCTCCTGGACCTGGACGGCCGCGTGGAAGCCTTCCTCCGCGAGCATCGGGAAAGCCCGGGGGATCAACGGGCCCTTCACGTGGATACCGGCCGGCTCACCCCCCTGGGACAATTGCTCCTGGCCCATCACGCCTTCGCCCTGACTCCCTGGCCGGATTTCCAGGCGCAGGCAATTTTAGTAGATCGCTGAAGGACAAGGCAGGGAGCCCATATGGCTGAAAACGATTATCACGATCGGTATTTGCGCAAGAATCTTGCCTTGAGCAAGGCCTACGAAATCCAGAAGAAGGACAAGTTCAAGGAGAAGGTCGTCCGCGGCGAAATCAAGCCCGAAACCGTGGCCTGCTACCGGTGCAAGAAGATCCGGCCCTGCCTCAAGTTTTCCATCATGGAAACCGGCCGGGCCGAAGGCGCGGTGTCCGTCTCCAATGAATACGTCCCCCTCTGCGAGGAATGCGCCCCGAAGAAGAAGAAGGACCCGATGGAACTCAATCAGCAGCAGGTGAAATCGTTGCTGAAGGGGGCGAAGAAGGGGCGGATTTAAGAGGAAGCAGGGGGCGGGCGAAGCGAACGTGGGCATTCTGGGATCCGTTTTTTGTTTTTCGAAAACAAAAAACGAAAAACTCCTCGAGACAACGCTCCGGCGCCTCTACTGCGAGATCTGCTCCTGCTCCATGGCGCTGATTTCCGAGAGGAATTCCTTGATTTCCTTGAACTTCCGGTAGACGGACGCGAAGCGGATGTAGGCGACTTCATCCACCGGATATAAGGCTTTCATGGCCAGTTCGCCGATCTGCTTGCTGCTGATTTCGCTTTCAGCCAGGGCCTGGAGCTGGTTCTCTATCTGGTCCACCATCTGTGCAATCTGCTCCGTGGAAATCGGACGTTTCTTGCACGCGGTGTGGAAGCCGGAGAGGATCTTGTTC
>CBILQL010000027.1:0-15683 GCA_966238865.1 uncultured bacterium | reverse complement strand
GTCCCCGACGCCATCACAGGCTCTTCTTCGAGAGGATGGACACCGACAAACCCTTGAGCCCCTCTTCCCCCAGCGGCCAGCTTACGCTGATGTGCTGCATGCCCTTGGTCGGGGACTTGCTGCGCCCGATGCGGATGCCGGCGCCCAGGCTGTAATGGAGATCGCCGGGGTCGAAGTCCGAGTAGGACGGGAAGGTGTTCCCGGCGGCCAGGAACAGGGAATAGGCCGGCACGAAGGTGAGCAGCTCCCATTCCGGGAAGAAACGCTGCTCGCCGAGGAGCAGGAGCCGGGCCTGTCCCGAGTAATAGAAGCTCGGGTAGCCGCTCAGGCCCTCGCTGGCCCCCAGCACCAGTTGCCGGCTGTCGGGCGTGGCGAAGAAGCTGCTCCAGGATCCGCCCAGGACGCTGGCGTGCCGGTCCACGGGCTTCCATTGGCCCTCGAAGGAGGCGTCCACGCGGCCGTCCGACAGGCTTCCGCCTTCCGGAGCCACGTAATACTCGGTCGACAGGCTGCAGCTCGCGAACCAGCCCCCCATCCAGGCCTGCCCGTAGGCGGCTTCCTGGGACAGCCACAGGTCCGAGGTCCCGGCGCCCAGCCATTCCTGGTTGAGGGCCGCTCGGGCGGTGAGCCGCCAGCCGGTCTCGATGGTCTCGTTACACGTCAGGGTGTTGACGTTGCGCGCGGTCTTGTAGTCGTACTGGTAGAGGCTGAGCTCCAGGCCCAGCAGGGCGTCGGTGCGCAGCCACGGCTCCTCGGCGGAGGGCGGCAGGGAAGCGGCCGCGTCCAGCGCCGGGTCCGGCTTCAAGACGGAATCCTCCCGGTGGTAGCGGTCCTGGTAGAAGAAGGTGGGAGTCACGCTCAGCTTGAGGCGGCTGCCGTAGGAGCGGGTGACGCTCAGGAAGAGGCTGTCGTGGGTCACTCCCTCGTATTCCCGCTGCTTGCGGGCTTTGCCGGCCTTGGCCTCGCGCAGGCTGTCGGGCAGCTCGTCCAGGCGGTTGGCGTCGAAATAGAGCAGCTCGGTGAGGCGCAGGGAGGAGGCATGGGCCGCGAAGGCCCAACGGTCGGTCCGCGAACGGAGGGGCATGGCCAGCTTGCCCTGGTAGGAGTGGCCGTCCGAGAGGTTGGCTGCGTACAAGCTGCCCTGCAGGTTATAGCGCGTGAAGGACTGATTGCTGACCAGGCCTTCCAACACGTCCCGTTCCAATTCATGCCGGTAGGACGCCCCCAGGCGCGTGCCGGTGCCCAGGAGGTTGCTCTCCCAGATGCCTATGCCGTACAGCCACTCCTCTTCCAGCAGCTTGTCCCAGTCCCCCTTCAGAATCAGGGAGAAGGGTTTCCCCTGCTGCAATTGGAGGCTGGCGACGATGGCGGTGGTCCATTGATCGTAGGTGGTCACCTTGACGGTGCGCTTCCCGCCGCGGTCGGGCCCCACTTCGATCACGGCGTCCCCCAGGAACTGCTCGTCGCGCAGGGCCTTCTCGCTTTCCAGCAGGGTCCCCTGGGTGGCCTCGCGGCCTTCGGACACCAGCAGGCGCCGGCGGATGGTGCCCTCCCGGCTTTCGATATGCAGCTTGTTCAGCAGGCTGAAGGCCCAACGCTCGTACTTGCTGTGGGCGTCGGCCCCGTCGAAGGCGTCCTTGATGTCGAAGCGCAGGGAATCCACCACGGTGCGGAAATCCGCCGGCAGATCCCGGGCGCGGACGAAGCCGGGCTCGGGCCGGAAGAAGCGACCGCCCTTGCTCCCGGCGTCCGGATCCGGCTCCTTCAGGGTGGTCGGCGGGGGGAGGGCGGTGTCCGCGGCGACTGGCCCCGATGGCGGGATGCCGGCCGGCCCGGATTCGGCCGCCGCCGGGACGGCCTGGAAAGCCAGGGCCGCCAAGACCAGGAAGGCTCCGGCGGCGGAGGCTGCGGATGAGACGGATCCCGGCATCATAGCCCCAGCTTGACGCGGAATCCGAACACCCATCCGTCCAGGCGCTCCTCGCCGACGGGGCGGCTGAGGTTGAAATGCCAGACCAGCTTCTGCACCGTCTTCGTGAACCCCAGGCGCAGGCCCGCCCCCACGGCGTAGTGGAGGTTATCCCAGTCGAATTCGTCATAGGCGGGAAAGGTGTTGCCCGCATTGCCGAAGACGGCCAGGGCGGGCACGATGGTGAGGAATTCGAAGCCGGGGAAATACCGCTGCTCGGCCTCGAACAGCACCCGGGACTGGCCGGCATAATAGGCGTTGGGATAGCCGTTGAGACCGTTCTCCTCGCCCAGCACGAACTGGTAGCTCTGCTCGGCGGCGAAATAGTTGGCGTAGGCCGCGGACAGCAGGCTGGAGAAGGAGGGATGCGGCTTCCACTGGAACTCTCCCGCGAATCCCGCCTGGCCATTGTCGAAGTCGCCGCCCGGGGACACGAAGTATTTCAGGGAGGCGCTCAGGTTGAGGAAGGCGGCGTTCCGCCAGGCGTCGTTGTACACGGCCGTATGGCTCTGGTAGAAGTCGCCGTTCCTGGCGCCCAGGCCCTCCAGGTTCCAGGAGATCTTGGTGCTGAGGCGCCAGCCGGTCTCCAGGGTCTCGCTCCACTTCAGGTTGCGGAAGTTGTGCACGGTCTTGTAGTCGTACTGGTACAGGCTGAAGGCGACGCCGGCGAGCACGTCGAAGCGCTCCTCCGGGAACGCCGCCGAGGACTGCGGAGGCAGATCCGCGATCAATGCCCTCCTGGAGAGGATGTCGCCGTGGTTGTAGCGGTCCTTCCAGTCCACCGTGGGGGAGACGTTGAATTTGGTGCGCCGGCCGAAGGAGCGGGTGACCGAGGCCGACACCTCGTGGGTGGCCACCTTGTCGAACTTGTAGAGCTGGAAGGCGCCCACCCCCTCGATGGCGGCGGCGACGGAATCGGGCAGCAGGTCCAGCTGGTTGGCGTCGAAGTAGACGTACTCGGAAAGCTCGGCCGCCGACCAGGAAACGCTGAAGGCATGGCGCGAAGAGCGCGACTCCAGCGGCTTGGACAGGGCGAGCTGGGTCGAGTACCCGTCGGTCAGCCACCCCAGGCTCGCTGACAGGCGCAGCCTGCGGGGCGTGAGCGCGTTGTTGGCGTAGTCGACGAGGAACATGTCGCGCTCCCGGGCATGGGTCACGAACAGGCCGAGCCGCTGTCCCGTGCCCAGGAGGTTGCTCTCCACCACCCCCAGCTGGTAGTAGAACTCCCCGCCCGACACCTGCGGCGTGAAGCCGAAGTTGGTGGTCCACTGATCGTAGGTGGTGACGATGACGTGGGCGCTGCCGTCCTCCCATTTCCTGGCCTCGAGGATGGCATCCGCCAGGAACCGCTCGGACCGCAGGGCCTTCTGGGTCTCGATCAGCAGGCCCTTGGTCGCGACGTCCCCCTCCTTGAACAGCAGCCGGCGGCGGATGGTGCCCGGCCGGCTCTCGATGTGGAGCTTGTTGCCGATCTCGAACACGCCCGCAGCGGCCTCGGAGAGCGCCGGCGACCCTTCGATGGCGTCCCGGATTTCGAGCTGGATGGACCGCACGGTGGCGGCGAAGTCCTCGGGCAGATCCTCCACGCGGACGAAGCCCTCGGTGGGCTTGAAGAAGCGCTCCGATTGGGCGGAGGCGGGGGCCCGGGCCGAAAGGACCAAGGCCAGGAGGACGCCCAGCGCCACGTACCGGGCCCGATACCGCTGGGGAACGGGAGGATTCCTGGGAACCATGGCGGCGGAACGCATGGGTGTAGAAGATACAGTCCCGGCGGAGAGTCCGGAATGGATGGCGGAGGAGGAAATGCCGGGGCGCAGGATCACCTGGGAGGTTCAACGGCCCCGGGCGCGCTTGTCCGGCTTGCGCAGGAATATTGCGGGAGGGAAAGGCATGATCACCAGGGAGGAGTCGAACAGGTACCATCGCGGGTAACGGGACTTGTCGAGGTCGTTGGACCGGAGCTGGTCCCGCAGCTTGTCGATGCCCTCCAGCTTCTCCATCTCGGCCCAGTACTTGCGGAATTCGCGGCGGAAGGAATCGCCGCCGCGGCCGCGGGTGGTGAGCGGGGGCAGCGCCAGGGTATCCGCGGGAGGCTCCTGGAAGACGATACCGTTCCCGCCCGGCGCCGAACCCGTCTCCACCGGTGCGTCGATGGGGGCGGGGCTTAGGAGCCGGCCAGCAGAGTCCGCATCGACTGCCGAAGCGTCCGGAACCGGGCCGGCGGGATCGGCTGCAGCCCGGTCCGATGCGGCGGCGAGAAGCAGGATCAAGAGACTCGCGGTCTTTCCCAAGGCCAAGCTCCGATGCGGGTCCAGCAAAGATACATGGTTGGAAAAGGGAAAGCGGGTCTGTAAGCCGGGTTCTGTCTCCTCGGGTCCCTTGCGGGACCCGAAGGGATGGTCATCCATCTGGGACGGCGGTTGCCCGCCGCCTCGAGCGACCTACCCGATGACCGCCGGAGCGGACCGCTCCGGGGCCCGCGCTCGCGCACGGGCCAGGCCATCCTATTTGGTCTTGCACCGGATGGGGTTTGCCCTGCCATCCCTGTCGCCAGGGATGCGGTGAGCTCTTACCTCGCCTTTTCACCCTTGCCGATTCCCGGGCTTGCGCCCGGGAATTTAGGAGTCCGGCTTGCGCCGGACTCCACTGCTCCCTGGTTTCCCAGGGGGTAGGCGGTATGTTTTCTGTGGCACTTTCCATCCCGTCGCCGGGTCTGGCCGTTAGCCAGCATCCTGTCCTGCGGTGCCCGGACTTTCCTCCAACGCTCCCGGAGGAGCGTCGGCGACCATCCGACCCGCTTTCCCATGGGAGTTGGACATCCGCAAGTTAGAAAAATGCGCGGGGATAAGCGGAAGCTAACGGCTTCCCCGTGGTAAGCGGATTCCGCCGGCCGCGCGGCCCAGGGCCCCGAGCGGGATTACATATCGCCACGGATACAGGATCTAAGTCATCGGATCCGCGTCATGGATGGCCGGGTCCGATCACAATCCAGCAAGAGGTGAGCAACCATGTATAACATGCAGTTAATCCGTTCCGCATTTTCCGTTTCCCTCCTGGCCGCGGGCCTGACCGCCGGCGCCGCCCATTCCCAGGGACTGTACAAGCCGGACCTGGTGGTGGACGGCAACCGGTGGACCATCACCGCCTACAACGACGCCTCCCCGGTCCACGATCAATGGGCCACCCAGGGCCTGTGTTTCCGCTATGCCGGCATCGTGGGCACCCACCAGCGCTATTACTGGTGGTCGGACACCTACCCGGACTGGAACGGCATGGCCACCCAGGAAGGGGACGAAATCGTGATGCACGGCGATTATGCCCAGGACGTGGGGCATGACGGGATGAAGTGGGACATCGTCACGGCCTCCAGGGCGAACCAGGGCGCCGGGCATTGGTGGGAATGGCGCGAGAATGGCGGCTTCGGGAACACCATCGGATTCGCCAACGCCCATCTCCAGAGGGTGGGTTCCTGCCGGGTCTCCTTCGAGGATTCGCGCTATCTCAAGCTTCCGGTCGATGCCGAAGGGCGGGAGATGCAGTCTCCGTTCGGCAACATCCAGGAATCCGTGCAGCCCGATCTCAAGTGACCGTGCCGGCCCCGGGGCATCCGGCTCCGGGGCCCTCGCGGGTCCGCGCAGCCTCTGCTACCGGCGCTCGGCGGCGGATTCGGCGATGCGCTTCAAAAGTGTCTGGTACTGCTTGTCCTTTTCCAGGGCGGCGGTGACGGCCTTGTGGCGGCGGTTCTCGCCGTCCACGCATTTCTTCCCGCCCGGCGTGGCCCGGTAGGCGTCGTCGAAGCGCTTCTCGAAGGCGAACTTCCGCTCCATCAGGGCCTGGATGGCCGGGTCTTCCAGGCTGCCGCCGGCCAGCTTGGCTTCGTTCAGGAGCTTGTCGGTCTTGGCATATTCCGGCTCGGCGCTCCGGGCCTGCCGGAGGAAATCCATCTTCTCGCGGCCGCAGGCGCGGATCTCCTTCTTGTCGGCGTCGCTGTAGGTCCGCTTCTCGATTTCGCGGCGCAGGGAATCCGCGGAATGCACCAGCCCCGGGTCCAGCGGGGCCTTGGGCGTAGGCGGAGGCCCCCCGGCTGCGGGCCCGGAAAGGACCGGGGTCGCGAGGCCGAGTGCCAGGATCAAGGCGGCGAAAAGGCGCGGGCGATGTCTCATCCGGGGTCGTCCCTCCGCGGAAAAGGGCCGGGAATCGGCCGTCCGCCCCCATAATATATACCCCGCGAAGCCCGCCGTGTGGATGGTGGGATTGATTGCCCGACTTTCCTCAAATTCATGTAGGGCAATACAATTCGGGCCCGCAATTCATCTTGCTCTTGGACAGCGGGAGAACCGAGCGACCGACGGAGCCATACCCATGGGAATATCCCCGAATTCCGGGCTTTCCCTTTCCATCGCCCTGGCCGCCATCACCATCCAGGCCGCGCAAGCCGAAGGCGCATTCGATTGGACCTGGAGGAACCCCCTCCCGAACGGCGAATCCGTGAGGGGGGCGGTTTGGACCGGGTCCCAGGTGGTGGCCGTGGGGATGTTCTGGACGGAGAAGAGCTCATCCGCGCTCAAAGACTTCAACGCCATCTGCTGGACCGGGTCGCGCCTGGTGGCGGCGGGCGATGATGGCACCCTGCTCACGTCGACGGACGGAGCCGCCTGGACGGCGCGCACACCGCCCCGCGATCGCTCGCTGCATGCCGTCGTCCATGTGGAGGAACGGCTGCTGGTCCTCGCCGACGGCGGAGGCCATCTCTACTCCGCGGACGGCGTCACCTGGTTCGACACCACCCTCAGCTCCGGCTCCGGCGGGCGCGATGCGGAAGGTCGCAAGGCGCGGCTCGTGACCATGGACGGCGCCGTGGTCGGCGAACCGGAATCCGTCTCCGCGACCGGGGCCCGCTTCTCCGTCCAGGGGATTCCGCGGGGGGTCTATTTCGTGCAATGGGAATCGGCCGGAAGGAAGGAAGCCCGTGCCGTGAAGCTCGCGCGCTGAGCGGCGGTCGGCGGCGGGCATCGCTTCCGACGTTCAACCGCATCCCAGGGCTCCGTCCATGGAAAACCGCCCGGCGCCCCGGCCCGCGAAGTGGAAGAACACCAGGCAGAAGATCAGCGCCGCCTCGCCCTGGTTCACGGTCGGGAAGAACTGGGCGCCCAGCTGGAATTTCCAATGGAACTGGACGTAGGCCACCGCCATCGTCCCGCTGGCGAGGAAGGCGGCCCAGCGCGTGAAGAGGCCGCCGGCCGCCAGCAGGCCGGTGGCAAGCTCGATGATGGAACCAATCCAACCTTGCGAGCCGATCTTGGGAAGGTATTCGGCCGGAATCTGGTATCCGAACAGGCCCTGCATGCCATGGAAGGCGAAGAGCAGACCCGCGACGATGCGCAGCAGGACATGGGACGGCACGGCCAGGGCGGCGAAGAAGCCGTCGAAGCGACCCTTGGGCTTCACGTTCTCCACGGACGGGGCGCCGGCGGGATGACGCTTGGATGCAACCTGAGTTCCGGGAAATTCCTGCAGAATCCCCATTATCCGCTGATCCTCGCCTCGTAAACCGGCCTGCTTGATTGTTGCGAGGGGCCGCGGGATGCCGTCTCTCGACCCCGTAAAATGCGCCCGCAGCACATCCATGATTCCTGTGTGACGGATTTCACACGTGCGATCCAGGCCTGATCCGCGCTTGGGGCGACATATTACCCCTCCTTGACAGCCCGGAAGGGCCTGGAATGGTAGCATTTGCAGCATGATGCGGTCTATCGCGCGGCAGCCGGGCTTTCCGGACTCCCGGACCACGACCGAGCTCTACCGCTCCTGCATGAACCTGTCCGAGGAAGCCGGGACCCTGCAGGTCCAGAACGAAGGCATGAAGCGGCTGGGCCTGAACGCCCAGGTCCTGGCCGCGCAGGCGGGGGCGCAGGGCCGCGGGCTTGAAGCCATCGTCTCGGACATCGGCCGCCTGTCACGTGCGATCCGCGGCGTGCTGGAGGCGCTGGAAGGCTCCGCGCGCTCCCTCTCGCACTCGTCGATCGAAGTCCTGCGCCTCGCGGCCGTGGATGCCGCGTACGGTAAAGGCCTCGCCAGGGGAATCGACCGGGGTTCCAGGGAGACCTACGGGACGACGCACGCCGGGATCCGCGCCCGGGAGAAGCGGCATCGCGGCGATCTGGAGGGGCGGCTGGCGGACGTCTCGGGCCTGATCGGGGAACTCGGCCGGATCGCCCGGCAGATGCCGCCGGTGGCCACCATGATCCGGATCGTCGGATGCGAGGCGGAGGGGAAGGCGAGCGAGCTGCTCGGCACGGTGGAGGAGCTCAAGGAGTTCCACGGGCGCCTGGAGGCGAAGGCGGAGCGCATGCGGCAGATCCTCTCCGAATGCTCCCGTCACATCCAGGCGCTGGACAAGGAAGAACTGTGAACATATTCAAGCTGGCCGAAGGCCCCGGGCATGCCTGGTACGTGCTGGGCCGGGACGACAACAAGCAGGCTTCCGTCATCGACACCAACGAGTACCTGATCCGCTGCGGCGACGAGGCCATGCTCCTGGATCCGGGCGGCACGGAAATCTTCCCCGACGTGGTCTCCGCCGTGTCGCGGATCCTGCCCGTCGACCGGATCGGGCATTTCCTGTGCTCCCACCAGGATCCGGACATCTTCTCGTCGCTTCCCCTGTGGATGGGGCTGTGCCCCCGGGCGAAGATCTACCTGTCGTGGATCTGGTCCGGTTTCGTGGCGCATTACGGGCACGAGTATGTGGGCCAGTTCGTGAAGGTCCCCGACACCGGGCAGACGATTGACTTGGGAGGCAAGCGCTTCCAGCTGGTGCCCGCCCACTACCTCCATTCGTCGGGGAACTTCCATCTCTACGATCCGGAGCTCAAGATCCTGTTCTCCGGCGACGTGGGAGGCGCGTTCCTGCCTCCCGGCGACGGCGGGATCTTCGTCGAGGATTTCGAAGCCCACAAGGCGCACATGGAATCCTTCCACAAGCGCTGGATGCCCTCCGGCAGGGCGCGCGACCACTGGCTCGAGCGCGTGCGCCGCCTGGACATCCGTTACCTGTGCCCCCAGCACGGGAGCATCTTCCGGGACGACGACGTGGGGCGGTTCTTCGACTGGTTCGGCGGCCTCGAGCTGGGATCCGCGCTGCTCTGACCCGGCGGCGGGCCGGAGTCAGGGCAGCCGCAGGAACCGTCGCCGTGCCAGCACCAGGCAGACGCCGGAACCGATGACCAGGGCCGACAGCAACCCCGCGTAATAACCCGCGGAGGCGTAGAGAAGGCCCTGGGTGCCGAGCACGATCGCGAACAGGGCCAGCATGGCCAGGCTGGACAGCTGGGCGGCGCCGCGCACGGTCTCGGCGCCCATGGAGAGGAGGGCCGAGACCGAGCAGAAGAAGGCGCCGATGACGGGCGTGAGCAGGGCCGGCCGCAGGACGGCTTCCAGATGCGCGGCCGGGATGTCCATGCGGAAGCCCACCAGGACGAGGAGCAGGCCCTGCCCGAGCAGGCCCACCAGCACCGGTATCGGCAGGATGCCGAGCACCTTTCCCCAGAACAGGGAAAATGCGCCGACCGGAAGGCAGAGGAGGATCTCCAGGGTGTTCCTCTCCCGCTCCCCGGCGAAGGTGTCGGCGCCCAGGGGCACCGCCAGGCTGGGACCCATCACCGCCAGCGTCATGGCCAGGGACCGGGCCAGGGACAGGATCTCTGCGTCGCCGGCGAAGGCAACGGAAGGCAGGAACACGGCGACGGCCTGGATGCCGAGGATCAGGGTCGGCGTGACCAGGAAGGGGAGCAGGAAGCGAGGCTCCTTGAGGATGAGCCGCCATTCGTGGCGCGCCAGGCGCAGGACATGGGCCATGCTCATGCGGCCTCCGTCCCGCTCATGCGGCCATCACCTTGCGGTATACTTCGGCCAGGCCGGGCCGCAGCGGCTCCACCGCCAGGATGCGGAATCCGGCGAGCACCAGCCCGCGCACCAGGGAGGGCAGGGCGGCCTCCAGGCCGGGGCCCGCGAACACGGCCGCGCGCGGCCCCTCGGGTTCCGCCGAGAGCCCGAGCCCGCGCGCGACGCCTTGCAGGGCTTCCGGAGCCCGGGCGGGCCGCCAGGAGGACGGCGCCTCCGCGGACTTGGAGGCGGACGGATCCGAGGCGGAATCCCACAAGGGATCCGCGAAGGCGACGCGCGCTTCGGGCGCCTCGCCCCCCAGGATCTCGTCCCGGGTCCCGGAACGGAGCAGCCGGCCCTCGCGCAGGAAGCCGAAATGGGTCCCCAGGGCCTCCATCTGCTCCAGGCGGTGCGTGGCGATGAGGGCGGTGCGCCCGCCCGCCGCGAGGTAACTCCGGAGGTACCCAAGGACCTGGGCCTGGGCCTCCGGGTCCAGGTGGTCGGTGGGCTCGTCCCAGAGCAGGAGCTCGGGGGAATGCAGCAGGCTGCGCGCCAGCTGCAGCTTCTGGCGGTTGCCCTGGGAGAGCGCGGAGACCCGCTTGCCGTCGAGGGCCAGTCCGAACGCCCCGCACAGCTCGCGGATGCGGGCCTCGAGGCTTGCGGAGCCGTAGAAGGAGCCGAAGAAGGAGAGGTATTCCCGCGCGCTGAGACGCCCGTAGGCGCCCGGGTTCTCGATGAGCACGCCGATCCGTCCCAGGCGCCGCGGCCGGGCGGCCGGGGTGCCTGCGTCCTCGCCGAGAACGCGGATGCCCCCCCCGGCGGGGCGGGCCAGGGAGGTGATGCAGCGCATGAGGGTGGTCTTGCCGGCCCCGTTGGGTCCCAGCAGGACGAAGAGGGAGCCCTCGCCGATGCGGAGGTCCAGGCCCTTCAGCGCCTCCACGGCGCCGCGGCGGGACGGGTAGGAGACGCGAAGCCCCTGGGCCTCGACCACGGAAGGGACCGGCATCGGGCCTCAGCCCGCCACGTACATGGATTCCACCAGGATGTCCGGCACCTTCACCGAGGAGAAGGCGTCCGAGTAGTCCCGGGACAGCCCGCGGATGGCGAGGAGGAGCTCGAAGAAATTGGAGCTGAGAGTCACCTTGTCCACCGGCTTGATGCGCTTGCCCCGTTCATACCAGAACCCCTGGGCCCCGATGGAGATCTCGCCGGATATCGCCGAGCACCCGGAGCCGCCCTCCAATTTAGTGATCAGCAGGCATTCCGGGTAGGCCGACAGGAGATCCTCCAGGCTCCGGGTCCCGGGATCGACGATGAAGTTGGCGAAGCCGGTGCCGGCCTTTCCGGAATAGCCCCGCGAACCCGTGCCGGTGGGCTTCACGCCCGCCTTCTTGGCGCTTTCCAGGTTGTAGAGGTAGGTCTTGAGCACGCCGCCTTCGATCACCCCGAGCGGCTGGCTCACCACGCCCTCGCCGTCGAAGAGGTGCGATCCCGGGGCGCCCGGGATGTGGGGGTTGGAGGCGAGGTTGAGCTCCGGCACCGCCACGGCCTGGCCCAGCTTGTCGGCGAAGCGGCTCTGGCCCTTCTGCACCGCCTCGGCGAAGAAGGGGGATCCGAACATGGACATGATGGACGGGCTCACGCGGTTGCTGAAGACCACGGGATAGCGGCCGCTCTTGACGGGCTCCGCGCCCAGCAGTTCGACCGCCCGCTCCACGGCCCGCTCCGCCATGAACTTCGGGTCGAAGGCGAAGCTGCGCCCCCCGTTGGAGTATACGCCCATCTTCTTGGCTTCGCCCTGCCTGGCCACCACGCCCAGGCCCGCGCTCACCACGTTCGAGCGCGAGGAATAGGCGACGCCGTTGGAGTTGCGGACCATGGACATCCCCGAGGACCGGCTGACGCCCAGGTAGGGGATGTTGTCCACCCGCGGATCGAGCGGGCGCGCCAGCGCCTCCAGCTCGAGGCCCAGGGCCTTCATCCGCTCGAGGCCGATCTCCTCGAGGGCGGGATTGTAGGTCTTGAGGTCGATGTCCGGGAGCTTCTCCGGCATCGGCAGGTCCATCTCCACCTCGTCGGTCAGGTGGGTGTGCGAGAGGGCGTCCTTGACGGCCTGGGTGATGGCCTCGCGGCTCATCTTCTCGGTGAAGGCGAACCCGGGGCGCCTGCCCTTGAACAGGCGGATGCCGATGCCGCGCGAGTTCGAGATCTCGGTGGACTTCACCTTCCCCTCGAACAGCTCGAGGCCCATGCTCTCGCTCTCCCCGGCCACCGCGTCGTAGCGGTCCGCGCCCAGGCGCCCGGCCTCGTCGCAGATGAAGTCCAGGGCGTCGGAGGGGCTGAGGACCTCGCCCATCAGCGGCCTCCCACGAGGATGTCGTCCACCTTGATGGTGGGCTGCCCGACCATGACCGGCACCGAGCCGGACGAGGCTCCGCACATGCCGGCCGCCATCTCCAGGTCGTCGCCGACCATGGAGATGAGGGGCAGGATGTCCGGGCCCTTGCCGATGAGGGTGGCGCCGCGCACGGGCTCGGCGATCCTGCCGCCGCGGATGAGGTAGGCCTCCTCCACCGCGAAGTTGAACTCGCCCGTGGCCGGGTTCACCGAGCCGCCGCCCATCTTCTTGGCGTACAGCCCGTCGTCGATGCCGCCGATCATCTCCGCCACGGAGTGCTTGCCGCGGTCGATGTAGGTGTTGCGCATGCGCGACACGGGCGCGTACTGGTAGGACTCCCGCCGCGAGCTGCCGGTGATGGCGCTGCCGGTCTCCTTGGCGCCGACCCGGTCGGACATGTAGGACTGGAGGACGCCGTCCTTGATGAGCACGGTCTTCTGGGCGGGGTTGCCCTCGTCGTCCACGTTGATCGAGCCCCAGGCGTTGCGGATGGTGCCGTCGTCGACCGCGGTGACGGCGCTGTGGGCGATGGCCTGGCCCACCTTGCCGGCGAAGGGCGTGGCCTTGCGGCGCACGGCCTCGGTCTCGAGCAGGTGGCCGCAGGCCTCGTGGAAGATAACCCCCCCGAAGCCGTTGCCCATGACCACGGGCATCTTCCTGCCCTTCACGTAGCCGGCCGAGAGCATCAGCACCGCGCGCTCCGCCGCCATGCGGGCGTGCTTGGCGATGTCGAGGCCCTCGAAGAACTCGAAGCCGCGCATGGTGCCCGGCGCCTCGCTGGCGACGAAGATCTCGCCGCCGGCCTCGGCGGTCACGTTGACGGTGAAGCGGCAGCGGGTGCGGGTGTCCTCGGTCCAGAGGCCCTCGCTGTTGCAGATGAGCACGTGGGAGACCACGTCCCCGGCGCGGGCGTTCACCTGGACGATCTTGTCGGAGAAGGCGCGGGCGGAATGGTCGGCCAGCTTGATGAGGTCGAGCTTGCGCTCCTGGCCGATCTCGCGCGGATCCTTCACGATGACGTGGCGGTTCTCGAACACCTTCCCCACCAGCTTGACGGTAGGCTCGGAGGTGTCCCGGACGAGGACGCCGCGGCTGCGCGCCAGGTTGTCGATGAGCTTGATGACGTGGCCCTCGTCCTCGTTGCTGGTATGCGCGTACAGCACCTCGGTGCCGTACACGAGGCGTATGCCCAGGCCGTAATCGGTGCCGGCGGTGGCGCTCTCCACCTTCCGGTCGCGGAAGGAAACCGACGCGTTGCGGGTCTCCTCCTCGAAGATTTCCACGAAATCGGCGCTGCGATCCAGGCCTGCCTGGATGATGCGCTCCGCCTTTAGCTTGTCCATGAGTCGTCCCGGCCTGTCGTGTAGGGGTGTATTGGCTATTATACCAAATTCGCAATCCTGCCGGGCCGCGTCAAAGGCCGCGTCCGCCGCAATGGGAACCGCGCCGCCAGCGGCGGAAAGGGCCGCCGCGGGATTTCCCTCGGGTAACCGCCGCCCCGGTTTCCCGCCTCCGCGGCGCATTTTCCGATTGACTTGCCGGCAACGGGCAATCCGCCGATCCCGGAAGCTCTCGGCGCGGCGGACCGGAAAGGATTACATTTCCCCTGCGCCCGTCCCGACAGCCGGAAAGGAGCATACCGATGCCGCCATTCCGCACCGCTTCCGGAAACTGGAAAGCCGCGCCGGCGGCCCTGCTCCTGTGCGCAGCCCTGGCATCGGGATGGTCGACGGTCTCCATGCCCGGCTTGGGCGACGTGCGCCTGCTGGAATCCTACGGGGACACCCTGCTCGCCGGCACCGAAAACGGCCGCATCTACCGCTCGGAGAACGGGGGCGCCGCCTGGAAGAAGACATGGGCGGGATTGCCGTCGCCCATCCCGGCCTCGGACATGAACGCCCCCATCACGGATTTCCTCGTCGGGGACTCGGTGATCCTGGCCGCATCCAATTTCATCCTGGATTTCGCCCAATGGGATTGCTGGTCGCCGACCTGCGGCAATCCCGCTGCCAGCGGCGGCGTGCTGAGATCCAGGGATGGAGGCAGGACCTGGACGCATGGGCGTCCCGCCGCCGTGACCTCCCTGGCGCACCTGCCCGGGAGCGGGCCTCCGCCCTCATCCCCGCCTCGGAGGGCTTCTCCGAAGTGTCGGCGACGACGCTCGCCACGGCGGACGGCTCGGTGCTGGCCGCCACGGGGTCGGGAATCGGAGGACTCCTGTTCCACCGGGGCCCGGGACCGGCGGCGGCCTGGCAGGAGCTCCCCTGGAAAACGTCATACATCTCCTCCCGGCGGGGCACCTTCTACGCGGCGGACGGCCTCCCGCGCGCCTCCGCGGACGGCGGGACGCCCCTGGGTTGGAGCACTTCCGAGGGCGCCGCGGGAAATCTGGTCCTCGGTGACGGGTGGCAGCTGATTATCCGCACGGACAACACGCGCCTGCTATGCGCGGACGGAAAAGCATGCGCGCGATGGCGGAACGATCCGGGGAGCTCTACGTCGCCACGGACAGCGGCGTCTTCGTCGGCCCCGACGGGACCCTGGCGCCGCCTCGGCGGCCGCATCGCGCGCGGCAATGCCGCCCGCAATAGGGAGTGATCAAAAGAGGGCGATGGGAGTTATTTATCGCCGGGGAAAATCGTGTCGATACGGTCCGACACCTGCTGGCCGCCGCCGGCAGCCAGATCGGGCATCACGTCTCCGACGCCGTTGTTGCGCACGTCGGAGAGCACGGCGCCGAGCTTGGACTTGGCCTGGCCCGCCACCATCTTGACGAGGCCCAGGTTGGTGCGGTCGTCGAAGATGAGCACCATGATCACGTCCTCGTCCACGAGCGAGATGTGGATGTTCTCCTTGGCCCCCTGGTGGAACATGACCGAGAACTCGGTCTCGCCGATCAAGGTCGCGATGGCCTTGGTGGAGGCGAAACTGCCCGCGGCCAGCGCCGCGAGGGCGGTCACGTCCATGCCCGGATTGAACCCCACCTGGGAGATGAGGTTCCCGTCCTTGTTGATGAGGAAGGCGAAGGACGAGGCCGATTCGGTGAGGACATGCGACAGGATGCGGTTGATCCGGTCGATGTCCTCCTTGTACCAGACGAAATCCACGGGTTACTTGTCCTTCTTGAAGAGGCCGTCGAAGAAACCCTTTTTCTGATCCTTGGCGGGATTGGGCAGTTTCCGGGTCTTGAAGTTCTCGTCCTTGCCCATGTCCTCGTAGGTGGACACGATGCCGCTGTTGTCCTCGAACCTCTGCGGCGGTTGGCCGCCCATTCCCGCGTCCGCGCCGGGCATCGGAGGCATGGGGCCTCCAGCAGGCGCGGCCGGCGGCTGGGCCGGGCCTCCCATGGGCCGGAAAGGGCCGGGAGCGCCGGGAAAGGCGGGGAATCCGGAAGGCTTGCCGCCCATCCCTCCCGGCAGGCCGCCTCCCACC
>CBILQL010000026.1:0-15747 GCA_966238865.1 uncultured bacterium | reverse complement strand
GTGGGGATGAGTCCGGCCGGAAGCGCGCGCGGGTCCCCTCGGGAGGGGCCCTAAGGATAAGATATATTCCGCGGGGACCCTGTTACCGGGGCCCCCGCCGGGAACTTATCTTCGAAGGACGGCCGCTTCCCGGGTCCCGCGCCATGGCAAGACATCCCAAAGCACCGCCCCAGCCTCACGAGTACCGCTACCAGCCCATCGAGGACTACGGCGTCATCGGCGATCTGCATACCGTGGCCCTGGTCGGCAAGAACGGCTCCATCGACTGGTGCTGCCTGCCGCACTTCGACTCCCCCAGCCTGTTCGCCGCCCTGCTGGACAGGAAGAAGGGCGGGCGCTGGCAGATAGCCGCCCTGCACGAGGGGCAGCGCAAGCAGCTCTATTTCCCGGATACCAATGTGCTCATCACCCGTTTCCTGAGCCCGGACGGGGTGGGGGAGGTGATGGACTGCATGCCCGTGGAGGAGAACGTCCCGCACCTGGAGAAGGCCAAGTACCACCAGATCATCCGCGAAGTGAAGGCGGTGCGGGGCGAGGTCGGCTTCGGCCTCTATTGCGAGCCCGCGTTCAACTACGCCCGCGACCCCCATGCCGTGCACCTGACGTCGGAGGGGGCCGTTTTCGAGAGCGCGGCCATGACGGTGAGCCTCATGTCACCGGTGCCCCTGCGGAAGGCCGGCCGCGGCGTGACGGCCGAATTCACCCTGAAGGCCGGGGAGAGCGTGGCGTTCGTGCTGCGCCAGGCCGAGCGAGGGGACGAGCGCCGGGCCCTGCAGGCGCACCGGGACGCCTCCCACCTGGTGCGCCCCACCATCGACTTCTGGAAACGCTGGCTGGCGCGCTCGAGCTATACCGGGCGGTGGCGGGAGACGGTGCACCGCTCCGCCCTCACCCTGAAGCTGCTCACCTACGCCCCCACGGGGGCCATCGTGGCGGCCCCCACCTGCAGCCTGCCCGAGGTCGTGGGCGGGGAGCGGAACTGGGACTACCGCTACACCTGGATCCGGGACGCGGCCTTCACCCTCTACGCCTTCATGCGCATCGGCTTCACCCAGGAGGCCCACGACTTCATGGAGTGGTTCGAGGCCCGCCTCAAGGAGGCCGGCCCCGAGGGCCGCCTCCAGATCATGTACGGCATCAACGGCGAGCACGATCTGAAGGAGATCCACCTCGATCACCTGGAGGGCTGGCGCGGCTCGCGCCCGGTCCGCATCGGCAACGGGGCCCACAAGCAGGACCAGCTCGACATCTACGGGGAGATGATGGACTCGGTGTACCTGTACAACAAGTACGGGGAGCCCATCTCCCACGATCTGTGGGAGAACCTCCGCCGCCTGCTGGGGCACCTGGTGGACAAATGGAAGGAGCCGGACGAGGGGATCTGGGAGATCCGGTCGAAGCGGAAGCAGTTCACCCATAGCAAGCTCATGTGCTGGGTGGCCCTGGACCGGGCCCTGCGGCTGGCGGGCAAGCGCAGCCTGCCCGTGGACCGCCTGGGATGGGAGAAGACCCGGGACGAGATCTACCAGACCATCATGGACAAGGGCTGGAGCCGGACCCGGAACAGCTTCGTGCAGGCCTTCGGGTCCCGCGACCTGGACGCCAGCCTGCTGCTCATGCCCCTGATGATGTTCATCGCGCCCACCGATCCGCGCATGCTCTCCACCCTGGATGCCATCGAGAAGGATCTGTCCACCGACTGCCTGGTATACCGGTACAACCTCGAAAAGGTCGAGGACGGCCTGAAGGGTGAGGAAGGCAGTTTCAGCATGTGCTCCTTCTGGCTGGTGGAATGCCTGACCCGCGCGGGCCGGGTGGAGGAGGCCCGCATCGTCTTCGAGAAGATGCTCGGCTTCGCCAACCACCTGGGCCTGTACTCGGAGGAGATAGGCCGCGGCGGCGAGCTGCTGGGCAATTTCCCCCAGGCCTTCACCCACCTGGGCCTCATCAGCGCGGCCTACAATCTGGACAAGGCTCTGGACGGCCGCTGACGGCGGTCCGGCGTCCCGTCCTTGCGGGACGGCCCCATCGCGCCCCGTTCCGACGTGTAAATTGGGAATCGACCTGGCCGGATGTGCGCTTCCTCACAAGGGCTCTTTCGGAGGATTTTTTACCTTCGAAGGATTCTTACCTTTGGAGCCGGGGCACAAAGAGTCAATCCATGAATCAGGATCCTTTCTCAGACCCGTTCAAGGCCGGACTTGGCTTCACCCCCGCCTCCGGCATCTTCTCCCCGCGCCGCAGGTTCATCGGCGGCCATCGTCCGAAGAAGTCCGACGCCGCTCCCGGGTCCGAGACCGGCCCCGAAGTGGATCTCGTCGACGACAAACCCCCGGCGGAGGAGGAGCAGCCCAAGGCCGTCCTCAAGAACCCGAAGTGGGAGGCCGAAACCGTCGGCTTCAACGAGGAGACCCCGGTGTCTGTGGAGGTGATCCTCCCCGAGGCGCATAAGAACAAGAAGAAGGTCCTCTTCGAGCTCTATGCCGTCACCCCCAAGGACCCCGAGCGCATTTCCCAGGCGGAAGGCTTCGAGGAGAACGGAAAAGCCACGGCCAGGATTCCCGTCTACCAGCCCGGCTACCGGGACGAGGCGGGCGACCTGCTCTCCACGGTCGAGTACTTCTTCACCGCCAAGCACAGCCGGAGCGACCTGCTGAAGGACGAAACGGCCAAGAAGGCCGTGGACGGCAAGGCCGACCGGGTGATCGAGAGCCACGTGATGGAGGACACCACCTTCGACACGGACTCCAGCTTCCTGCATCCGCGCAATGCGCCCCGGCTCAAGGCCCTGGGGGAGCGGATCCAGGCGTGGCGGGAGAAGCACCCGGATGGGACCCTGGCCATCTTCGGGCACACCGACGCGGTGGGCCGGGAGGCCTACAACAAGGGCCTGTCGGAACGGCGGGCGAAAAGCCTGCATGCCTTCCTGGTGAAGGACGCGGCGGTCCCGGAGGCGCTGTACCAGGAGGAGAAGTGGGGCCTCAAGGCGGTGCAGACCCTGCTCAAGCACCTGGGACACGATCCCGGCGCCATCGACGGCATCGACGGGCAGAAGACCCAGGGGGCGGTGAAGGCGTTCCAGGAGAAGCAGGGCCTCGTCGTGGACGGGAAGGCGGGGCTGAAGACGCGGGAGGCGCTGTTCAAGGCCTTCGCCGGGGAACTGCACGGGCTCCAGCTGGAGAAGAAGCACTTCGAGGACATCGCCGGGAACCCCTTCACGGGCTGCAGCGAATTCAACCTGTTGGAGGAGACGCAGGGAGCCCTGGAGAAGAACCGCCGGGTGACGGTGCTGCTGATCAAGGAGACGAAGAGATTCCCGCTCAACTACCCGTGCAAGCCCGGGAACGTGGATGCCTGCAAGGCGCAGGTGAAGAAAGCGGCCGGCACGCGCCGGAAGCCCTCGTTCAAGTGCTGCTTCTACGATGAGCTGGTGAAGGAGGAAGGCGGCGGCGGAGGCGCGGGCAAGAAGAAGCTGGACCTGCCTGATTACGATCCGGGCAAGGTGGACACGGCCGAGTCCGCAGGTTGCGCGACCGAGGAACCGGTGGACCCGGTCCTTTTCCAAGCCCTGCAGATGGTATTTCCGGCCAAGGCGGAGCATACCCAGTACGTGAACCTGGCCTCCGACGGCAAGGCTCTCGGGCGGGAAGTGAAAATGGAGGTGCAGGCCGACGGCGCCAAGGACGGGCAGAAGGTGTTCTGGCTGGTGACGCCCGGCAAGGAGAATTCCAAACGGAACTCCCCCAAGCCCGGCGTCAAGACCTCGTCATCCGCATCGCCCGTGGCCTTCGACGGAAAGGAAGTGGAGGTCGAAACCGTGATCAAGGGCGGCAAGTCCAGCCTCATCCTGGATTGCGGGCATGCCGGCGGCGACATCTACGATGTGGTCGTGGGGCTGGAGAAGAACCTGTCCCAGGCCGGGACCCGGATCACCACCTCCCGGAAGATCTGGTACCAATACACCCATGACGAGAGCATGAAGGTGCCCAAGGCCGCGGCTTCCGAAGCCGCCTTCGCCAAGGTGGGCATCGAATCCATCCAGGCCGCCTCGGCGACCTTCAAGAAGGCGGATGCCCCGGCGCGGACCTATTATCCGGAATTCATCATCAATCCCGGCGGCGCCGCCAAGGAAGTGGCCGTGATCGGCAGCCACAACAAGACCGCCTTCCAGAAGCTGCTCAAGGCCGACCCGGCGGAGCCCGTGAAAGCCCATCTCATCCTCTGCGAGCACCAATGGGACGAAGGCGACGAGACGGAAAAGGTCGCCGTCACCATGAAGAAGCCGCTCGTCGAGAACCTCGCCGTGAGCGAGGCGATTTTCAACCCGGCCCTGAGCGGGCCGCTGGTGCTGTCCGGCGACTGGGAGAGCAGGGCCCCCGCCGGCCATCCGGACCATGGGAAGAAGGGCAGGATCACCGACGACTGGATCGTGGTGGGCAAGGCCCGGCCCAACCGGCGCAATGTCTCCCTCAAGGCTCCGGCCGGCACCGCCACTCCCAGCGACGAGGCCCCGGTGAAGGTATCCTTCAGCCTGCGCGGCGTGGACGGTCCCTTCCTGGGGGAGAGCGGGAAACCCCATATGCTGGTCGTCTTCGACGCGTCCGACGTGCGGGATTTCAACAATACCGTCACCCATGAAATCGGCCATGCCTTGAACCAGACGCCCGACCCGGGAAAGCAATCGCCGGGCCTGCCCAAGCATCCCCGCCAATACCGGGATCATGGCGGCATCGGCCCCCATTGCCATACCGACAAGAACGCCAAGGGCGAGTTCGTCGACGGCAAAGTGGTGGAGGTGCCGGATCCGGACGATCCCAAGAAGAAGGTCAAGGAGTTCCTCACCGGCGTCTGCGTGATGTTCCACCAGGGGGATACCCGCTGCATCGACGAATTCTGCCCCACCTGCGAGCCGTACGTGAAGGCCACGGACGTCTCCGCCTTCGGGAAGGCGTGATCCGGATGGGAGAGCCGCAATGAGAAGCACGCCTTGGCCCGCCCTCGATGCCTTCCGGGACCCGGACATCCTGTCGCAGGAGGATGCCGCCCGCCGCAGCCTGGAGGACGTCCTCCTGGATTCGGAAGTGCAAGGCCTCGGTCTCGCCGCTCCCGCGCGCGCGCGGCTCACGGATTCCAATCCGGTGCCGGCGCTGTACTGCGCCGTGAAGGACGCCATCCGCGCCTGGGAGGCTCCCACCAAGCGGAACCTGGTCCTCCTGGCGGAATCCCTCGACGGTCCGGGATTCTCTGCGGTGAAGGCCTTTACCGACGCCAAGCCCAAGGGGCCTGACGTTCCGCCGCCGCGTCCCACGGGCGATGCCGCGGAGGCCATGAGTTGCGGATGCCGGTTCCTGGACCTGCGCGCCTTGGCCCGTCTGCACGGGAGGCCGGGGCGCTATGCCTTCACCCTGCTCGACCGGGATTGGAAATCCAACACCGAGATCGTGGAGATCCAGGTTCCGGATCGGGATCCGGGACGGGACGTAATCCCGGCACCGGGAAAATCCCTGCCCGGCCATTGGCGCGCCTCCTTGTCGGAGTCGCATGCACGTGGCTGGGTCGCCCGCTTGCAGGCCGGTCCAGCGACGGCTTCAGCCATGGAAGTCCTGGCCCCGGCCCTGGAAGCCCAGGTTGCCCTGGAAGCCGATTCCGGAGCGCATCCCCGAGGCATCCGGATCTCCGGCGTAGCGAACCTGATCGTGGGCCCGCATCACCTGTTCGACGAAGGGCTCGAAGCGGCCCTGGCCGCCGACCTCCAGGCCGCGGCGGTGATCGCCGCCCCGGTGCGCCTGATCGGATCCGTGCGGAATCCCCGGGAGGCCCTGTCCTTCGAGGCCATCCTCCCCCTGCCCCTGCCGGCCCGCCCTTCGCCCGGCGATTCGTTGTCCTTCGCCTTCAACTTCGTTCTATCGGATCGGCCGGAATGGCTCTCCTCGTCGGAGGAGTTCTGGTTCTTTCTCCTATCCGGAGGCGCCGTGGCCGGTCCGGTGCACGTGGAGGTCCCCGCCGATGGCTGATGCCCTGGGATTGTCGCTCCGATTGGGAAGATTGTCGATCCAGCTGGGTATTTGCCTGGCCCTGGCTGGCGTGACGGCATGCGGCAATGCGCCCGCACCCCCTGTCACCGCTCGCGTCACGGTCCAGTCCCCGGACACCGTCCGCCTGGCCACGGGGGATTCCCTGAGAACCTCCGCCGGCCTGTTCCTTCACCTCCAGGACGTCGCCATCAAGCTGACGTACCCGGAACGTCGGAGCATCCTTCGGGCCAACATGACCTTGCGCGACTCCTCGGGCTCCGAGAAACGAAGCCTGCGTTCCGATAAGGGTTGGTCCCGGGCGCTCGGCTGGGAAATCAACCTGCTGGATGGATCGGATACATCGGTCGTGTTGGCGATTCGCCGGGCGCCCGCGAACGCTCCGGCCGATCTGGATTCCGGGCGCGGATCCGGACGAGATTCCGATCAGGGATCCGAATGAGAGCGCACCTTGCAATCCATACCCTTTTCACTACTCCACGCCGACTCCCTGGATAACCGATGGCCGAGCCCGACGAATATCATAAAAGCACCACCCTCAAGCTGTTCTTCAACAGCAAGGACGAGTGCAGCGTCGATGAGGCCGGTGCGGTCAAGTTCGGAGGCAAAAAGGAGGACGCGAACACCCACGGCACCTGGGTCCAGCAGGTTCAGAAGGACTTGATCGCCATCGGCTACCTGCCCGAGAAGGACAACAAGGGCGTGGAGATGGCCGACGGATATTATGGTCGCTCCACTGCCCGGGCCATCTCCCGCTTCCAGCGCCATGCAGCCCGGGTGTATCGCATGGACAAGGCGAAGGCCATCCAGGATGTCGCGGCGGCGGATGTCTTCGCCGGCAAGGAGACAGGCATCTGCGACCCGGATACCGCCAAGGAGATCCGGAAGTGGGTGGACAAGACCTGGCTCAACCCCGTCGGACGCTTCGCCCTGGTGGACATCAAGGATGAGAAGGGCGCCAAGATGCGCCCGGACGCCGCCGCGGCCTGGGAGAAGATCGTGGCGGCGGTGGGGGCCAAGGGGGGCAGCCTCAAGGGCCCCTATGGCAACACCTTCCGCGGGCTGGCCGACGGCGGCGGCGCGAAGGGATCCAGCAAGTGGAGCGTGCACCACAGCGGCCGGGCCGTGGACATCAACCAGGCGAAGAAATTCATCGTCAAGGATCCGGACGCCGCGAGCGGCAAGATGTTCTGGCGGATCTTCCAGAAGACGGAGAAGCAGGACGGGACCCAGGGGGCGAAAATCGCGAAAGGCACCCATAAGGTATTCGACCACCGCAGCAATACCGAATCCGGCATTCCCGAGGCCTTCTACCTGGAGCTGACCGCCGAGATCCAGGACGGCGGGGAGTTCAAGCGCATCTCCGCCCAGTCCTCCTGGGAGGACCGCAAGCCCTGGGAGGATGCCCAGGCGAACCTGAAGAAGGTCGAAGCGGACCCCGCCGCCTCGGCGGAGGACAAGCAGAAGGCGAAGAGTGCGGAAGTCCAGGCCTATCAGACGCTCTACAACAAGCAGGAGTGGTGGCATTTCCAGTACAGCGTGGACATGCAGCCCACCTTCATCGATGAGCTGGAGCTGATCGGTTTTTCCGAACCGGAGGTGCGCAAGGTGAAGGACAAGTCCGGCGCTTTGAAATGGCCCGATGACGCCGATCTCGATCATTCTCCGGGTTGATCCATGCGCAGATACCCCATTCTCCCCCTGCTGCCGCCCCTCGCTCTCGCGCTGCTCGCGTGTTCCGCCCGCAAGGAGGGCCGTTCCCGCGTCCAGGAGCCGGCGGGAGCCATAGGATCCCTGGTCTGCGTGGACCCCGCCTTCGCGGCGGCCTCTGCAGCGACCACCTCGGCGGCCTCCCCTGCCACCACCCCGGCACCCACTCTGTCGGAAAGCCTTCCCACGGAATGCCCGCTGCTGGTCGTCCAAGCCTCCTCCGGAGATTCGCTCTCCGTCCTATCCCCGTCCCAAACGCGTTACCGTCTCCCTTCCCGTGCTTTGTCGCGGGTGGCCCCCTCGCCCTTCGCAGACAGCCTGGTCGGCGCCACCGAAGAGCCGATCGATCGGATGGTCCCCCCGCCGGCCAATCCCGGCGTGCTGGCCCCGTCCTCCGATTTCGGGCTCCTGTTCCGCGCATCCGGTGGAAGCCTGGACACCCTGTTTCCCGAGGCCTGGCCTGATCTGACGGGGCCCGCCCGCGCCTGTGCCGGATGGCGAGCCTGCGTCGATTCCCTGGTGGACGGTCCCTGGACGGGTTTCCTGCGCGCGCCCTTCCTGCCTCCGTGGCGGACCGTGAAGGCGCCTGCGCCACCCTGGCGGTACGATTCCGATTCGGGAATCGCCGTGCCGGTCGTCGCGCCGGCCGGCGGTGATGGGTCGATGAACCATGCGGTTCGCGCCGTGGCGCTGGCGGTTTCCGCCAGGGAAAGACAGGCGGACGGGGCCGTCCGCAAGGCGTGGATTTTTCTGCATGCCGTCGCCGAGGGTGGAACGGATGTCTGGGTCTGGCGGATTGGGAATGGTCCGGTCCTGTCGCTCCAGGTCCCCTTCATGGAACAGACCGGCATCGAAAACGTCGACGCCGAGGATTTGGATGGGGACGGCCGCCCGGAAATCCGCGTCCGCACCGTCACCCACTATGGAGACGGCGCCTACGAAAGCCTCTACCTGCTGCGAGGAGGTCCGGATGGGGAAGCGCCGCGTCTGGGGTCGCTGGTTCTTTCCGGGTCCTCCGGCGAGCCCGGCGGTTCCGAGGTGGCCGGGACCTGGTGGACCGCTCCCCCTCTGCTATACAAGGCGACGGCCAGCCTGGCCAACGAACCGGATGGGGCGGAAAGCCATGATCTCGAGCTGGAAGCTTTCGGATTCGATGCGGCCGGACAATGGAAGACCTTCGAGGTGGCCTCCAAGCAGGTGGTCCTGTTCGCCGAGCCAGCCGGGCGGAGCCGGGCCCAGGCCTGGGTGGACAGCCTTGGGAAATCCCGGCCGGAGGCCGCCCGGGTCGGAATCCGTCCGCTCCCCAGGCTGGTCGATGGGAAACTGCTCTGGCAGCCCGGCGCCATCGCCCCCGATGCCGCCGCCGCGAATGCCTGGTCGGCTTGGGACCCGCGCGCCCGGGTAGGGATTCCCGGCCGCAAATAGGGGCGACTGCGGCTCACTCCCAATGCCAGAACACCGTCTCGGCGCCCCAGATGTCGGTGGTCACCGCCTTGGGGGTCAGCTCCCGCGTCCCGTCCCGGGTGCGCAGTTCCAATGCTTCGAAGCGCTCCAACGTGACGGGTGAGAAGCGCACCTTTCCGAAGGCGTCGGCGCCTACCAGGGCGCCCTCCGGATCGACCGTCAGGAAGAGCCTGTCCTTCCGTACCTCGGCTTCCAGGAAGTAGGCTGAAAAAATCCCCTCGGCGTATGCGAAGGTCTCGCCGTCGTCGGCCTCGTATCGGCAGGAGGCCTTGCCCTTGAAGTCCCGGGACAGGACCAGCAGCAATTCCACGTCGAGCAGATCCTTGCGGTTGTCCTTGGGGATGCCGCGCAGCATGGGGATCAGGGAGCCTTCCCGCAGGAACAGCGGAGTGTTGGACGTCTTCTTGCGCGTCTTGATCTTCGCCGGGCCCGCCACCCAGCCGGGCTTGTCGGCGCGCCACCAGCGGGCCGCCGGAACGGCGATCTCGCGTTCGTTCTGCCCGTCCACCGTGAACGGGGCCTGCATGATGGCGGGGCCCACCAGGAACTGATCGTTGACGTGGGCCAGCGGCAGGCGCTTGGAGTCGGCGAAGTCGTGGAACAGCGGGCGGAGGATGGCCTCGCCCTCCTCGCTGTGGCGGATGAAGAGGTTGTAGAGGTAGGGGAGCAGCTTGTAGCGCAGGCGGATGTAGCGCCGCGCGATGCCCAGGGCCTCCGAAGGGAAGCGCCAGGGCTCCTGGGGCCGGGAGGTGTGCATGCTGTGGTTGCGGAAGAACGGGAAGAGGAAGCCAGCCTTGTACCAGTCGACGAACAGGTCCGCCTTGGCGTCGCCGCCGAAGCCGGGGACGTCCGGCCCGTTGAAGGCCATGCCCGACAGGGCCAGGTTGATGCACTTGCCGATGGCCATGTGCAGGTGATGGTAGTTGGACCAGTTGTCGCCGGTCCAATGGGCCGTGAACTTCTGGTCGCCGGTGTACCCGGATCGGGAGAGCAGGAAGGGGCGGATGCGGGGCCGGGCCTTGAGGAAGCCGGCATAGGTGGCCTCGGCCATCAGGGAGGCGTACTGGTTGTGGTAGGCGTCGTGGGCGGCGCGCCCCTCGTCGAAGAGCATGCCGTTGCAGTCCACCTGGCCGGTGGAGGGATCGTTCATGTCCAGCCAGGCGGCATCGGGCCCCTGCGCGGCGAAGGCGGCCACCTGCTCCGCCCACCAGGCGCGCGCCTTCTCCAGGCTGAAGTCCGGGAACACCGTCCAGCCCGGCCACACGAGGCCGGTGAACTCGCCGCCGGCGGCGTTTTGGCAGAAGGCCCCTACGGCCCGGCCGCTGTCGTAGACCTCGAAGCCGGGCTCCTTCTTCACCCCCGGGTCGAGGATGGGCACCACCTTGTAGCCCCTGTCCTGCAGGGCCCGCATGTCCGCCTTGGGGTCGGGGAAATGCTCCTCCTCGAAGGTGAAGACCCGGTAGCCGCGCATGTAATCGATGTCCAGCCACAGGCCGTCGTTGGGGAAGCCGTGCTTCTCGAAGTTGTCGGCCAGGCCGCGCAGGTCCTCGCGGCTGCGGTAACCCCAACGGCACTGGTGATGGCCCAGGGACCACAGGGGAGGCCGGGGCATGAGGCCGGTCAGCTTCTGCAGCTTCATCGTCAGCTCGCGCAGGGACGGGCCGAAGAGGATGTACAGGGACGGCATGCCGTCCTCGGCCCCGAGCCAGATGATGGGCTCGGGATGGGTGTCCGCCATCATCTGGTTGGCCACGTTGAGCCGCGGGGAGATGGAGATGACGCTGGCATGGGGATTGTCGATGAGGAGGCCGGCGTAGGTGTTGCCGCGCTTCACGATGAGGTAGGGGACCGAGAGGTAATCCGGATCGTAGGCCTGGTCCTTGGCCTTGGTGGTCCCGTGATCGGCCCACACGTCGGTGTTCCAGAAACGATGGGTGCGGTCGCCCTTCTCGAAGGGCGTCTGCTTCTCGCCCATGCCGTAGAACTGCATGTCGGGCCGCTGGCGGAACTGGAACAGCCAGGCCTTGCCGCAGACTCCGAAGGCGGCTCCCGGCAAGGTGGCCAGGAAGGTTTTGCCCAGGGCCCCGCCCAAGGGACCGCCGGGGGCCGGCCCCATCCCGCCGCCCAGGCCCGCGCCCAAGCCGGCGCCGAAGACGTTCCCGAGCCCCGCCCCGAACCCGGCCTTCAGGACGAAGCCGCCGTCGGCGCCGAAGTCGAGGCGGGAGTGGCGGCCATGCCCGCGGGCGTCGGCTTCCAGGGGCGCGAGGCCGGCACGGCTGTGATCCCTGGGCCAGCGGTCTGCGTTGAGGATGCGCAGGTGGTAGATGTCGTCGGCGGTGGCCGCGGCCTGCAACGGGAAGCTCTCGCCGGACACGGTCAGGATGCCGTCCTCCAGGCGATCGGCGTAGGCGAAGTTGTGCGGGTTGAAGTACTTGGAGAAGAGGTACAAGGTTGGGGCTCGCTCTGTTCCGGTTGCACTAGAGATAGGCTTTTGCCGGGGTCCCTGGCAAGGATCTCGGAAGATCGGAATCAGCCGTGCAGCCCGCTGTGGTTCCCGGATTCCGCTTGCATCCGCCGGAGCGGGTTCCCGGATATGGCCGGACTCCTCCCGGAAAAGACGCAGGCCCGTTCACCGAGGTCCGGGATGGGCCCCCGATCCGGGATGGATTGCCGATCCTTCAGGCGGAGAAGTAGTCCCAGTACTTCGCGAGATACTGTTTCAGTTCGGGCACGGCGCCATCCCTAGCCCCCTCCTTCAGCGCGCCAATCCGGTCCCGCAATGGAAGGAGGTACTGGTGGAGGCGGTCATGGGCCTCCCCCTGCATGGTGCATTGCCGCAGCAGGAGGTCGAAATCCTCCTGCAGTGCCCGCTGCAATTCGGCCACGTCCGAGCCCTGGGCGAAGGTGTCCACCCGCGACTGCATCCTGCGGATGCCGGCCAGGGTCGAGGAATCCGCCCGCCATTTCCGGCCCGCGGCATCCAGAGGGATTTCCGGTTCCCCCTTCGCCATCGGTTCCGGCGGTTCCGACCCGTGCCCGGCATGTGAGCCGTGCCCGGCCTCGGAATCATGCCCGGCATGAGAGCCGTGCCCTCCAGGTTCCCGGCTGAACGACGTCCCGTCTTTCGACCCTGCCTTAAGGTCCGGTTTTTCGCAAGCCAGAAGCACTGCCGCCAAGGCCATCAAGGGAGCGTATCGACATGTCTTCATACTCCAGAAAGTACCAGGCTGCGCGGAACGGATCGAGAAATCGATTGTGCCAGGATGTCATCGATTTGCAGCCGAAAGGCGGGAATTCTCGTCCCGATTACCCGGTAAAAGCCCCTGCGGAGCCCGGACACCGGCTTTATATTCCCCCAGGGCTCCCGGGGGAACGCGGGGCCTACGGGGGACAAGACCTGCATGAGGACGGACTTCCTTGCCACGCTCGCCATCGCCTCCCTGCTCGCCGGCTGCGCCGCCGGGAAACCGGGCCCGGACATGAACCAGGATCTGATCCAGGCCTCCCGCCACGGCGACGTGGCCAAGGTCAAGGCCTTGATCGATCGTGGCGCGAACCCCAACGCCACCGACCCGGAGGGGTGGACCCCCTACCTGGCCGCATCCGCCGAGGGCAACTGGATGGTCATGAAGGTGCTCCAGGATCTCGGGGCCAGGACCGATCCGGGATTCTGAATACTCCTCTCCGCGCCACGGTAATTATTATTTTCCGCACGGAATGATACGGATTCTCGCCGCACCCGCGGCGCTTTCCCTGCTGATCGCGACCGCCCCTGTGCGCGGCAGGACCACTCCGGCGCATCCTCCCGCCGCGACCCCGAAACCCGCCTTCAAAGCCCCGGATTCCGGCGGATTGTCCACGGCATATTTCGCCGGCGGACCGTTCTGGGCCCTGGAGGCCGCCTTCGAAAACCAGCCCGGCGTGCGGGCCGCCGTGACCGGCTACATGGGAGGCACGGACTCCAACCCCACCTTCGCCAAGGTTCTCGAGGGCGGCACGGGCCATTTCCTGGTGGTGGCGGTGCGCTACGACGCGCGCAAGGTTTCCTATCGCAAGCTGGCCGACCTGTATTGGGGGCACATCGATCCGCTGGCTCAGGACCGGCAATTCCTCGATACCGGCTACCAGTTCCACACGGCCCTCCTGTACCGGGACTCCGTCCAGAAGCGGGAGGCGTTGGCTTCCCGGGACCGGGCGCAGCGACGCGGCCGCTTCCAGGATTCCATCGCCACGGCTGTAGAGCCCGCCGGGGTGTTCCTGCAGGCCGAGGAGGAGCAGCAGGACTATTATCGGAAGAACGCCGGACGCTACCGGGCCTGGCTCAAGTTCTCGGGACGGGAGGCGGCCTTGCGCCGGATCTGGGATCCCAAGTCCAGGGAGCAGGCGCCGGTCGGGAAAGGGCGTCTGCCCTCGTCCAAACTCCCCTGACGGGCCTTTTATTCCACGACGGATTCGGCGTAGGCGAGGATCCCCAGCCAGTCGAGACCAAGGGCGGCGCATACGTCCCGGAAAAAGGGGACGCGCTGGCCCCAGCCCTCCGGATCGGGGCGCTTCAGGAAGGCCCCCAGGTCCCAGCCGGACTTCTCTTCCAGGGCGTCCAGACCGGTTTCGGTTTCCAGACGCCGGCGGATATGGCGGGCCAGATCCTTGAAGGAGATGGGCCGCAGATCGGGGGGCAGGGGCGAACCCGTGCGCACCTTCTGGGTCGTCAGGTTGCAGGCACGAACCCGTCACCAAAGTTGCGAGGCCCACTCCGAGCAGCAGGGAGAGCTTGCGCAGCTGCTCCAGGTCCAGGGTCTCCTCGAGCGCGGCCTCGCCATTTTCCAATTCTTCGAACCAGACCGCGTTGATGCCGATCTCGTCCGCCAGGTTCCCGGCTTGCAGGCCCACCTTCTCCCGCAGGCTCTTGAGGCGTTCTCCGGCTGTTTCCATGGGCCAAAGGTACATATCCGCCGGCCGTGACGGTATTGCTATCTTCCCCCCCATGTTCCTAGGCCATTTCGCCGTCGCCCTCGCCGCCAAGCGGGCCGATACGTCGCTCTCCCTGGGCACCCTGTGCCTGGCCGCCCAGCTCCCGGACGTGATATGGCCGGCCCTCCTGCTCACCGGGGCGGAGAAGGTTGCCGTGCATCCCGGTATCACGCGGGTTACACCCCTCGACTTCCTCCACTACCCCTATTCCCACAGCCTGCTCCTGGGCGCCGTGTGGGCGGCCGTTTTCGCCGGCCTGCACTTCGCCTTCCGGCGGCGGGGCAAGGCGGCCCTGATCCTCTTCGCGGTGGTGCTCAGCCATTGGGGCCTGGACTGGCTGGTCCATCGCCCCGATCTCCCTCTCTACCCGGGCGGCCCGAAGGTGGGGCTGGGCCTCTGGAACAACCTGCCGGTCACTTTGGCCTTGGAGCTCGGGTCTTTCATGGTCGGGATGTTCCTGTACGAGAACGCCACCCGTCCCCTCGATAAGGTGGGCAGCCGCTCCCTGGCGCTGTTCGCGATCATCCTGCTGGTCACCTATGCCGGCAACGTCTTCGGCCCGCCGCCGCCCGACGATACCTCCGCGATCGCGGGGGCGGCCTTCGCCTTCTGGCTGTTGTTCGCCTGGGCCTTCTGGTTCGACCGGCACCGGGCCCCGCGCGCCGCGGAGCCGGGGGGTAGGAGGTAGCGCTTGCGCGGCCAGCAGCTCCTCCGGATGGGCATCCTGCCCGCGGTGCTGCTGATAACCCTGTCGGTTTCGGCGCCCTCGTCCGCGGCCGGAACGCGGACGTTCCCGAACGAAATCAGCCTTTCAGCTGGCTTGGCGCGCTTCGGTCCGGACGATGTCACGGACGGTTCATCGACCGGGCAGGGCGGTCTCCGCTTCGATCGGTATCTCCGGGAGGATATCTTCCTCGGCATGCTCGCGGACCTCGCCATGGTCTATTGCCCTGTCTGCGATGAAACCCCACATGATTTCCTCGGTACCGTCGCCCTGGTCGGCGGAACCCGCTTCGGAGCGCGGCCCTTTTCCCTGCAGCTCGGCGCCGGAGTCGGCATCGCGAAAGTGGAGAACGAAATCCTGCGCGGCGGGGACAAGGACATCGGGTCCTATACGACCGTGGATTTTCCGTTGCTGGCCAAGGCCGGCCTCGCACGGGACTTCGTGAGCCTGGGTTTCGGCCTGGGCATCGGCCTGGAAGCGAAATACCATCTCAACCCCAGGAATCCCGCTTTCGGCCTCGCCTGCCCGTTGACCGTCGCCTTTTAAAGCGTCGTCCCTGGAGGCTGCTTCCGATTAGGCGTCCTCCGTTTAGGCGGCCTCGATGGACCGGCGGTCACAGGTATTCCGGCCGCGTCAGCCAGAGCTCCTCGATGCGGTACATGTGCAGATAATCGTGCAGCATCATGTGCCGCAGCATGACGTAGGGCGTGTAGAGTACGTACTCCGGATGGCGCGCCCGGCGATCCCAGAAGCTGTCGTCCATGGCCGCGGTCCGGTCCAAAAGCTCCCCGCGCAGGGTGCGGAATTGCGCGAGCTGTTCGTCGAGGTCCAGGGCAAGGAGCGCCG
>CBILQL010000025.1:0-15834 GCA_966238865.1 uncultured bacterium | reverse complement strand
ACATACAGATCCCTGGAAGCCGCAGCCCGGTCCGCCGCAGGCGGAGGCGCCCGTTTCCCAGCTCACTTCTTCCCGCCCTGAATCATCACGAACTCTTCGATATTCTTCGGGGTGATCACTTTGATTCCGGTTCCAGGATAGGCCTCCAAAAAAGCCCTCTGGGTTTTCACTTTCGCCTTCGGGTTCCATTTGAACTCATAGGCGTGCAGCTTTCCTTCATATTCTTCGATGTAATCGATTTCATGCTGGGTCGTGGTCCTCCAGAAGTAGCGGTTCACCCTTTTTCCCGCATACTCCAACGCCTTCATGCGCTCCACGATGCAGTAGTTTTCCCAGAGCGCGCCGGTATCGGTGCGGAGGGCGGGTTGATTGTAGGTGTTGATGACCGCATTGCGGATGCCGACGTCGTAGAAATAGATTTTCCGGCCCCGCTTGATTTCATTGCGCATGTTGCGGCTCAATGCGGTCAGGCGGAAAATCACGAAGGATTTTTCCAGCAGGTCGATGTACCGCTCCACCGACTCCTTGTCAAGTCCCACTATTTGCGAGAGCTCGTTATAGGAAACCTCATTGCCCAGTTGCAGGGCCAAGGCCTTGACCAACTTTTCCAGGACCGCGGGTTTTTTGATCTGCTGGTACGCCAGCAAATCCTTGTACAGGTAGCTGCTGTACAGTTCGTTGAGATGGATTTGTTCCAAGCCTGGTTCGGTGACGATGCCGGGATAGAAGCCATAGGTCAACCGATGCTCCAGCATCCGGATTTCGGAGAGCAGCCCGTTTTGGGCGGCCAGCTCTTCAAACGAAAGGGGATAGAGGTGGAGATCGTATTTCCGGCCCGTCATGGATTCGCTGATTCCGGCGGCCAATTCCAAAGCCGATGACCCGGTCACGATGAATTGGATGCCGGGATTGGCATCCACCAACAGCTTGACCACCAGGCCCACGCTCTCGATCCGTTGGGCTTCGTCCAGGACCACGGTTTTGGCATTCCCGATCAGGGTTTTGAGCCTCTGCGCGGAGGGATCTCTGAACAGCTCCTGTGTGCCTGGCTCTTCGCCGTTATACCAGCGGACTTCCGGGGAGGTGGGGTTGAACAGGCTTTCCATCAAGGTGGTCTTGCCCACTTGCCTGGGACCCAGAACGACTATGGCCCTTTTCCGGCCTAAGAGCGCTTGGATTCGGTTTGCCAGAATGCGTGGTATCACGGCGTGAAGGATATCAATTATCTCGGATCAAACCGAGAAATAGTCAAGAATTTCTCGGCCGGAACCGCAAAAATACAAAATTTTAAGGGGTCTAATCCAGAAATTAAGCTAGAAGTTGGGCGTTGGCCTCATTCAGCAAAGAATCCAGCCCTTCTTCGCTTACCGGCTCAGCCCCGCAGCGCCAGGTATTTCCGCATCAGGGCGTTGGTGGACCCGTCGTGCTTCAGCGCCAGGCCCGGATCCTTCTCCGCCGCCTCCAGCTCCGCGAGGATGGTCTTGGCCAATTGCTTGCCCAGCTCCACGCCCCATTGATCGTAGCTGTTGATGTTCCAGAGGATGCCCTGGACGAAGATCTTGTGCTCGTACATGGCCACCAGCGAGCCCAGCGTCCGCGGGGTGAGCTTCTCGAACAGGATGGAGTTGGAGGGGCGGTTGCCCTCGAACACCTTGTGGGGCGCCAGGCGCTTCACCTCGGCGTCGGGCAGTCCCGACTTGCGCAGCTCGGCCCCGGCCTGCTCCAGGGTCTTGCCCACCATGAGGGCCTCGGTCTGGGCGAAGAAGTTGGAGAGCAGCATGCGGTGGTGATCGCCGATGGGGTTCTGGCTCTTCGCCGGCGCCAGGAAGTCGCAGGGGATGAGCCTGGTGCCCTGGTGGATGAGCTGGTAGAAGGAGTGCTGGCCGTTGGTCCCCGGCTCGCCCCAGAGCACGGGGCCGGTCTGGTAGTCCACCCGGACGCCCTCCTTGTCCACGGACTTGCCGTTGCTCTCCATGTCGGCCTGCTGGAGATAGGCCGGCAGGCGGTGCAGGTACTGGTCGTAGGGCAGCACGGCGAAGGTCTCCGCCCCGAAGAAGTCCCCATACCAGAGGCCCAGCAGGGCCAAGGTGGCCGGGATGTTGGATTCGAGGGGGGCCTCGCGGAAGTGGCGATCCATCTCGTGGCCGCCGAGCAGGAAGTCGCGGAAATGGGCGAAGCCGACGGACAGGGCGATGGAGAGGCCGATGGCGGACCAGCAGGAGTAGCGGCCTCCCACCCAGTCCCAGAAGGCGAAGGCGTTGGCGGTGTCGATGCCGAAGGCGGCGACGGCCGGGAGGTTGGTGGACAGGGCCACGAAGTGCTTCGCCACCGCGGAGGCATCGCCGCCGCAGGCCTTGAGCAGGGCCGCCTTGGCGGTCTCGGCGTTGGCCATGGTCTCCTGGGTGGTGAATGTCTTGGAGGCCACGATGAACAGGGTCTGGTCCAATTGCACCTTGCGGAGGACCTCGGCCATGTGGGTGGCGTCGACGTTGGAGACGAAGTGGGCTTCGACCACGGGCTTGCCGGCGGAGTCGTAGCTGTAGGGCTTGAGGGCCTCGGTGACCATCACCGGGCCCAGGTCGCTGCCGCCGATGCCGATGTTCACGGCGTACTTGATGGGCTTGCCGCTGAAGCCCTTCCAGGCCCCGGAGCGCACCTTCTCGGTGAACTCGCGCATCTTGTCGAGCACGGCCTTCACGTCCGGCATCACGTCCTTGCCGTCCACATGCACGGGCCCGCCCGTGAGGTTGCGCAGGGCCGTGTGCAGCACGGCGCGGCCCTCGGTGAAATTGGTTTTTTCCCCGGAGAACTGGGCGTCGCGGGCCTTGGTCACGTTCTGCTGCACGGCCAGGGCGCGGAGCAGCTCCAGGGTCTCGGAGGTCACGCGGTTCTTGCTGTAATCGAGGTGGATGCCGCAGGCCTCGAGGCTCATGGCCTCGGCCCGGCCCGGGTCCTTGGCGAAGAGATCGCGCATGTGCAGGGGGGCGATTTTGGCATGATGGGCCGCAAGGGCCTTCCAGGCGGGACTTTGGGTCAACTGGCTCATACTGGGTTCCATTCCATGGGTCGAAGGGGTCCCGCAATCGGGCGCGAAACCGCCTCCAGGAGTTGAAAATGGCAAATATAGCTCGGTGAGCGGACGGCTTCCACAGTTTCGGGAAATTAGTGCGGGCGCATGCTAGAATGGGTATGCCCATGCCCCCCTCCCCGTCTTCTCCGACACCGGCGCGGGACGCCGCGTCCCCGGAACGGAAACGTCCGGCGGAACCCGGCGCGCGATCCGGCCATCCGGGGCACCGCATGGATCGCCGGGAGCGGCGTCAGGCCGCGGATTCCCGGCGCATCCCCCATGCCGTCACCTTCCAGCACGATCCGAACAGCTGCTCGCAGCTCCTTTTCGGCCTGATGCAGGCCGTCCCGCCGGAGGGCATGAGCCTGCGCACCCTCATCCACAGCCTGGGCGAGCGCGGCCTGCTCATGACCTGCATCGTCCTCTGCCTGCCGTCCATGGTGCCCATCCCCCTGCCCGGACTCTCCGTCCCCCAGGGTTTCCTCATCGGCCTCATCGGCCTGGGGCTGCTCCTCAACCGGGCCCCCATGCTGCCCGAAGGGATCCTGAACTACCGCCTGGGCCGCAAGAACCTGCACCTGATCCTGGAGAAGGGGACGCGGCTCTTCGCGCGCATCGAGAAGCTGAGCCATCCCCGGCTGGACGCCCTGACCCGGGGGCTGGTGATCCGCGCCGTGAACGGCACCCTGCTGGTGGTGGGCGCCGCCCTGCTGATGGCCCCCTTCCCCATCCCCTTCTCCAACGTGCTGCCCGCCTACGCCATCCTTTTGCTGGCCTTCGGCGTCATGCAGCGGGACGGCTGGCTGGTGCTGGCGGCCTATGCCGCGCTCGTCGTCTCCATCCTGTACATCGCCGCGGTGCTGCATTTCGGCCTGGCCTTCCTCATGGCCCTGTTCCGGTAGATGTAGATCCGTCTTCCCCCCGTTTCTATCTTGATCCCCATGCGAAACGATCGAGGCAAGGTGGACGGGCGCCTGGTGGTGGTGCTCCTGTTCGGGGGCGCGTTCCTCCTCTGGGGTATCGTTTTCATGACGGGGATTCACAAGCGGCAGGACCGCGGCGGCATGCTTGCCTCCGGGCAGGCGTCCACCCGCGACAGCACGGCCCATCCCGACAGCCTGCGGGCCTGGCTGCAGCAGCTACCCTCCGAATGGGTCCGTGTCACCCAGGTGGAAGGGCAGGGTTTCGTCATCCTGGTGCCGTGCTATTCCTCCAACAGCGTGCTGACCCTGCGCCTGCCCGCCGACAGCCTTCCCCAGGCGGAGTGCTCCTATTGCGACAGCCTGGGCGGGTACAGCGTCCTCGGGATGGCCCGGGACAGCCGGGACAGTTCCCTGGAATTGGTCCTCGACCCGCCCGCCGGCGGGATCCATGTCCTTCCCGTCACCGACTCGCTGCTCCAGCGCTTCCCCGAGGCTCCGTTCCAGGATCGCATCCTGCTGTGGATCCGCACGCGCCCAGCCGCCAGGCCCGACACGTCAGGGACCCCGGCCCGGACGGCCGCGCCCGCCGTCGCCGCCGATACCTTGTTCTTCGTCCCCAAGCATCAGGAGAACGAATTCGAGGTGCTGCGCGCCGAAGATGAGAATCCGGAAGGCTGCGTCCCGGAAGCCGAATAGGAGAATTTGGAGGCTACCCCGGGTTTGGCTACCTTCTGGCCATGCGGGCGCGCGTCGTGTCCCTCCGGGACATCCACGAGAAGTACAAGGCCGAAGTGAAGCGCTTCGCCCCCGCTTTCATCATACCGCGCCATGCCCCTGGCTGGGACACGATTGAAGGGGCCGAAGCCGGAAGCTTCGTCTACCGGACGACCGAACCGTCCACGCCGACATCGCCGACAGTGCCGACATCGCAGACTGTGTCGTCATCGCCGGCTGCAAAGCCCGTCGCCATCGAAATCCGGCGCCGCGCCTGATTGCGCCGCCGTCGAATCCCGAATTTTCAAGTACTGAAAAAGGTTTCGTTCCAGGCGCTATGCCTGCCCGGCAGCCGGCAATGGCCGCGCCCTTGCCGGGGAGGCCAGGAAGCAGAGCAGCGGCAGGGCCGACACGCCCAAGCCGACCATGGTCATGTTCGAGAACCCGAATGCGGCGAAGAGCAGGCCGCTGCTCAGGCTGGCGATGCCGGAGCTGAAGCTCACCATGGCCTCGGTGAACCCCTGGATCCGGCCGCGTTCGCCTTCGGCCAACCCCTCCGCCAGCGCCGACGAGCCCCCGAGGAAGCAGAAGCTCCACCCCAGGCCCAGCAGGAACAGGGCGACCATGAGCATCGGCGTGGTGCGCGAGAAGGGGGCCAGGACGCAGGATGCGGCCAGCACCAACCCGCCGAGTCCGACGGTGCGCATGCGCCCCAGCCTGTCCGCCAGCCATCCCGAAAGCACCGAGAGGCCGTACATGCCCAGGAAATGGGCCGTGATGACGGCGGAGATGGTGCCCATGGGATGGTGATGGTGGTGCATGTGCAGGGGCGTGATGGCCATGACCAGCACCATCGCGGCCTGGGCGGACACCATGGAGACCATGGGCAGGAGAATCCGCGGCTGGGCCAGCAGGGAGGCGAGTCCCGCCCTGACGGAGGTGGCCGCAGACGCCGCAGTGCCGGCCGCGGAGGCGCCGCCCGCTGCCGCAGCGTCCCTAGCCGCAGCGCCGGCAGCCGCCAGCCGACGCGCCAGTTCCTTCGGTTCGGGGCGGAGCCAGAACCAGGTGTTGATCAAGGCGGCTCCGTAGCATAGGAAGGACGCCAGCCAGGGGCCGCTGAGCCTGGGAAGCCCCAGGGACTCGGCCAGCCGGCCGAAAGGGGCCACCAGCAAAGGGCCCAGGACGGCGCCGGCGGTGGCCCCGACCACGACCCGTCCCATGGCGCGGGCCCGGGCCGTGGGCTCGCTGGATTCGGCCGCCGCGTAGCGGGACATCCCGACGAGGCCGATGGCCATGCCGTAGAAGAGGAAGGCGATGAGGAAAGGCGCGAAGCCGCCCCGCACCGCGGAGAGGCCGGCGAGGGCGCTTCCCCCCATTCCGGCCAGGCAGGCGAAGTAGAGCATCCGGCGATACCCGGCCCGGGGAAGCAGGCGGCCGGCCGTGAAGGAGGCCAGGGCCCCGCCCGTCATGCTCAAGGCGGTAGGCACCCCGGCCCAACGGCCGTTCCCGCCCGATAGCTCTACCACGGTCAACGATGCGACGATGACCGAGATGGGAACGCACGCTGAATTGAGGGCTTGGGATAGAGCCAGGGAAATGAGGATGCTTTTATTTCCCGGAAGGCTGGTAGTATTCACAGGGTGATCGCAAGTTTAGTGAATTCTCACGGATTTTCCCATGGAATACAAGAGACAACTGACTTGCCAGAATGCAGTTACTACAGAAAAGTGCGCGTAATGGATTGGAGACTTTACGCTTATTTGCCTTGTGAGGATCGGCCCACATATTTTTATCCAATAATGGGAAAGTCCCCATGTGAAGGACGTTCAATCGTGGAAGCAACCAAGACCCTGACCGAACCCCAACCTGAGACCGTGAGCCGCAGGCGGAATCTGGATTTCCTGGGCAATGAGGATTCCCTTTCCAGGTATCTCCGTGAGATCAAGGAAACCAAGACCCTGTCCCATGCCGAAGAGAAGGAGCTGGCCACCCGGGCGCAGAAAGGGGACAAGCGGGCTCTCCACGCCCTGGTCCAGGCGAACCTTAAATTCGTGGTGGCGGTATGCCGCAATTACCAGTACCAGGGTCTGCCCCTGGAAGACCTCATCAACGAAGGCAATCTGGGATTGATACGGGCCGCCCAACGCTTCGACAGCACCTTGGATTACAAGTTCATCTCCTATGCGGTGTGGTGGATCCGCCAGGCCATCCTCGCCGCCCTGGCCGATCAGAGCCGGGTGATGAGCATCGCCCCCGGGCGCATCGGCAAGATCCATCGCATCACCAAGGCCAGCGGCCGCCTGGAGCAGAGGCTGGGCCGCCCCCCGACAATCTCCGAAATGGCCCGGGAACTGAAGGTTCCGGAAAACGAAATCCACGAATGCCTGCAGCTCGCGGCCCCTTCCGTTTCCCTGGACGCGACCCTCCCCGAAGAGGACGATTGCCGGATGTCTGACTGCCTGGAGGACAGGCATAGCGACAAGCCCGATCGGGAGGCCACCCGCCTCATCATCCGCACCCACCTCACCGAGCTCCTGGCCGGCCTGGACGAGCGGGAGCGGGAGGTGGTGAGCCTCTACTACGGCATGGAACGGCCCGATACCCTCACCCTCGAGGAAATCGCCCAGCGATTCGACCTGACGCGGGAACGGGTCCGGCAGATCAAGGACAAGGCCCTGGAACGCTTGCGCCACCCCTCGCGACTCCGCAAGCTGGTCCGTTTCCAGGGGTAAACCGGGTCCGGGCTTCGCCCGATCGCCCGCCCGGTCCGGTGCATGCCCGCCTCCCTCCGGGAGGATTACCCTTGCCGTTTTCCGGAACGTACTGACCCGTCACACCTTCCATTATTTACCGATGCCACGGTCCCACGGGGTTTTCCCGGAGAGGACCGCCTGTCCGCACAGGAGGCGGAGCCGAAGCAGTCCCGTCGAAAAACTTGATACCGCCCCCCCTGAGACTTTATTTCCGGAGTGTATGGTCATGGAAAGACAAACCGAATCCGCCCTCTGCCCCACCGGCGTGGAAGGCCTGGACGAGATTCTGGCGGGGGGTCTGCCCGCCCATCGCCTGTACCTGGTCCAGGGGGATCCGGGCAGCGGCAAGACCACTCTCGCCCTGCAATTCCTCCTCGACGGAGTCAGGAAGGGCGAGAAGGCGCTCTACATCAGCCTCTCCGAGACCAAGCATGAGCTGACGGGGGTGGCGCGCAGCCACGGCTGGTCCCTGGAAGGGATTCCCATCCTGGAACTCTCCTCCCTGAAGCAGCTCCTCGACCTCGAGGTGGAAAGCACCGTGTTCCATCCTTCGGAAGTGGAACTGAACAAGACCATGAAGCTGCTCCTGCAGGAGGTGGAATCCGCCAACCCCACCCGCATGGTGCTCGATTCGCTCTCCGAGGTGCGCCTCCTGGCCCAGGATCCCATCCGCTACCGGCGGCAGATGCTGTACCTCAAGCAGTTCTTCGCCGGGCGCAGGACCACGGTGATGCTCCTGGACGACAAGAACACGGGCGACGGCGACCTCCAGGTGCAGAGCATCGCCCACGGGGTGATCAGCATGCGCAAGGTGGGAACCCATTACGGCACCGAGCGGAGGCAGATCTCGGCCGTCAAGATCCGCGGGCACAGGTTCAAGGAAGGGCACCACGACTACACCATCGAGACCGGCGGCCTGCGCGTCTACCCGCGCATCCAGGCGCCGGCCAGGCCCCTCGACTTCGTGGTGGACGAGGTCCCGAGCGGGATCCCCGAGGTGGACAAGCTGCTGGGCGGGGGGCTGCGGCGCGGGACCAGCACCCTCGTCATCGGCCCCGCCGGCACCGGCAAGACCGCCCTGGCCTCGCAATACGTGATGGCGGCGGCCCGGCGCGGGGAGAAGGCGGCCCTGTTCCTCTTCGACGAGAACCGGGAGCTCTACCTGGAGAAGGCCCGCTCCCTGGGGCTGGACCTCGCGCCCTACGTGGCGAACGGGCTCATCCGCATCGAGCAGCCCGACGCCACCGACACCACGCCGGGCGGCATGGCCCACGGCATCCGCGAGGCGGTGGAGAAGGACGGCATCCGGGTGGTGTCCCTCGACAGCCTGAACGGCTACCTCAACGTCATGCCCCAGGAGAAATTCCTCACCGTGCACCTGCACGAGCTGCTGGCCTACCTCAACCGCCACGGGGTGCTGTCGCTCCTGTGCATGGCCCAGCACGGGCTCCTGGACGACATGCGCGTCCCCGCCGAGGTCACCTACCTGGCGGACACCGTCGTCATCATGCGATATTTCGAGTCCCTCGGGGAGGTGAAGAAGGCGGTTTCCGTCATCAAGAAACGTTACGGACATCATGAAAAGACCATCCGGGAGATCACCATGGGGCCGGACGGGATCCGCGTCGGCGCCCCCCTCAAGGAGTTCCAGGGCGTGCTCAGGGGCGTCCCGGTATTCTTCGGTGCCAGCAAGGACATCCTGGGGCAGCATGCCGCGTGAAGCGCCCGGCTGGGCCGAGGGAATCGAGGAGCGCGTCCTCCTCCTCACGCCCACCGGGTCGGACGCGGACCTGCTGAGCCAGGTCCTCGGGGACAAGGGCCTGACCTGCGTGAGCTGCCGGGACATGCCCGACCTGATCCGCCGCGCCCGCGAGCGCGTGGGGGTCATCGTGCTCGCCGAGGAGGCGCTGCGCGCCGCCCATGCCCAGCCCTTCGAGGATCTGCTGGCCGGGCAGGAGCCCTGGTCCGAGATCCCGGTGCTGATACTGGCCGGCCACGGAGAGGTGCACCAGAGCCGCTTCCGGGCCATGGATCTGTTCGGAAACTGGGGCAACGTCACCTTCCTGGAACGCCCCATGCGGGTGATGGTGCTCTATTCCACCATCGTCGGGGCCTTGCGGGCCCGGCGGCGGCAATACCAGGTGCGCGACCTGCTGGGCCAGGTGAAGGACCTGCTCGGGCAGCGGGAGTCCCTGCTCTCGTCCATCCGCGACGGCTTCTTCGCCCTGGACGAGTCCCTGCGCTTCACCTACATCAACGACCGTGCGGCCGAGCTCATGGGCATGGTGCGCGAGGAGATGCTGGGACGCCGGCTCTGGGACCTCCCCCGCGCACCGTTCGGGCCCCAGTTCCGGCTGCAGGTGGGCCACGCGGCGGCGTCCCGCAAGCCGGTCACCTTCGAGGAGCATTACCAGGAGCCCCGGCGCTGGTGCGAATACCGCACCTATCCCTCCCGGAACGGGCTGTCCGTCTTCATCGTCGACATCTCCGACCGCAAGCGGGACGAGGAGACCCTGCGGGAGAACGAGGAGCGCCTGCGGCAGTACCAGAAGCTGGAGGCCGTGGGCAAGCTGGCCGGGGGCATCGCCCACGACTTCAACAACATCCTCACCGCCATCAACGGCTACAGCGATCTCCTGCTCGGCAAGGACGACTGGCCCCCCGAGTTCGGCCGCCAGGCGCTGCAGGAGATCCGCAAGGCCGGGGAGCGGGCCGCCGGCCTCACCCGCCAGCTCCTGGCCTACAGCCGCAAGCAGGTGATGACCCTCAAGCTGCTCGACCTGAACGAGATCGCCCGCAACATGGCCGGCATCCTGGGGCGGCTAATCCCCGAGAGCATCCGCCTGGAGGTCCGTACCTGGCCCGACGCCCTGCCCATCCGCGCCGACGCCTCCCAGATCGAGCAGGTGATCATGAACCTGGCCCTGAACGCCCGGGACGCCATGCCCGGCGGCGGCCAGCTCACCGTGCGCACCGAGATCCGCATGCGCGGCACGGCCCTGGAGCCGCGCCGCAAGTCCGCCTTCGCGGCCCTGATCGTCGAGGACACGGGCATGGGGATGAGCGGCGAGACCCAGGCGCGCATCTTCGAGCCCTTCTTCACCACCAAGGGGCCCGGCAAGGGCACCGGCCTCGGCCTTTCAACCGTGTACGGCATCGTGGATCAGCTGGGCGGCCAGGTGTCGGTGGAAAGCGCGCCGGGAAAGGGCGCAGCCTTCGAGATCCTCCTCCGCCTCTCGGACGGCCGCGTGCCCCGGGGCCGGAAGCAGCCGGCCGCGAATCTCGCGGGTTACGGGGGCCGCAACGAGACGGTGCTGGTCGCCGAGGACGAGCCCTCGGTGCGCATGTTCGTGGAGAACATCCTCGCGTCCCAGGGGTACTCGGTGATCCTCGCCTCGGACGGCCAGGAGGCCCTGCGCCTGGGCCGGGATTGCCGGGAGGAGATCCTCCTCCTCCTGACCGACGTGGTGATGCCCCGCATGGGCGGGCGCGAGCTGGCCGAGAAGCTGCAGGCGGAGCGCCCCGGGCTCCGGGTGCTCTACATGTCCGGCTACACCGACGACGCGCTCCTGGGACACGGCGTCCTGGACGGCCAGGCCAAATTCCTCCAAAAGCCCTTCAGCCCCGCATCCCTGCTGGAGAAGATGCGCGAAGTGCTGGCCGAGCCGGCCGCGGCCCCCGCGCCGGCCTCTCCCGTGCCGGCCTCCCCCGTGCAGGCCGTGTCCGGCGTTCCGCCCAAGGCGCCCCCTCCCATCGTTCCGCGGTCGGCCGCGAAAGCCGACTCGCACGTCCGCGACGCGGGTTGAGACCCGATAACCTTGTTTGAGACCCGATACCCTCGGTTGAGGCCCAAGCCCCTTGTTTCCCGGCCCCGGTGTTAGTATGCTTCTCTTAGACGGGCGCTTTACCCCCTGACAGCCCGCCTTCCCGGACTAGGAACCGAGTTTTTCCTGCTCCCCAATACAATCAGGCTCCGGACCGCGGGGGTACCCGATGCGACCGGAAAGCCAGCCTGCGTGCATTCCCCATGCGTGGAGTCCCGGGCCAAACTGGAGTCATCCATTTGTCGTTCAATACCCTCAACCTGAATCCGTCCATCCTGTCCGCCCTCGAGGCCGAAGGCTACGCCTCCCCCACCCCGGTGCAGGCCGCCTCCATCCCGCCCATCCTGGAAGGACGCGATCTCCTGGGCTGCGCCCAGACCGGCACCGGCAAGACCGCCGCCTTCGCGCTGCCCACCCTCCACCTGCTCGCCTCCCGCGGCACCGCCCAGGGCCCGCGCCCCGTGCGCGCCCTGGTGCTCACGCCCACCCGCGAGCTGGCGGTGCAAATCATGGAGAGCTTCACCGCCTACGGCGCCAACCTGCGCCTCAAGACCGCCGTCATCTTCGGCGGCGTGGGCGAAGGCGCCCAGAAGGCGCAGCTGCGCGCCGGCGTCGACATCGTGGTGGCCACCCCGGGCCGCCTCCTCGACCTCCTGGGCCAGCGCGCCCTCTCCCTGTCCCAGCTCGAGCTGCTGATCCTCGACGAGGCCGATCGCATGCTGGACATGGGCTTCATCCACGACGTCCGCCGCATCTGCCAGCAGGTGCCGGCGCGCCGGCAGACCCTGCTCTTCTCCGCCACCATGCCGCCCGAGATCCGCAAGCTGGCCGATTCCCTGCTGAGCGACCCGGTGCGGGTCGAGGTGGCCCGCGTCTCCTCCACCGCCGAGAACATCGACCAGGGCGTGTACCTGGTGGGCGGCAAGGACGGCAAGGCCGCCCTGCTGCGCCGTATCCTCTCGGACCGGGCCATGAGCCGCGTGCTGGTCTTCACCCGCACCAAGCACGGCGCCGACCGCGTGCGCCGCAACCTCGAGGCCCACCGCATCCCCGCCGAGGCCATCCACGGCAACAAGAGCCAGAACCACCGCCAGCGCTCCCTGAACGGATTCAAGGACGGGTCGGTGCGCGTGCTCGTCGCCACCGATCTCGCCGCGCGCGGCATCGACGTGGACAACGTGACCCACGTCATCAACTACGACCTGCCCCAGGAGCCCGAGACCTACGTGCACCGCATCGGCCGCACCGCGCGGGCCGGCGCCACGGGCGTGGCCCTGTCGCTGTGCACCCCCGAGGACCGCTCCGCCCTCAAGGTGATCGAGCGGCTCATCCGCAAGACCATCCGCGTGCTGGAGGCCCCCGAGGGCGCCGTCCAGGAGTCTTCCGCGGAACTGCGCCGCGACCGCGATTTCGACGACGGCTACGCCGCCGGCGGGGACTTCGACGATGCGGAAGGCGAACTCGCCACCGCCGACGTCGGAAACTCCCGGAACGAGACGACGGCCGGACGCTTCGCATCCGGCCGGGGACAGGGACGCGGCCAGCAGGCCCATGGCGGCCGCAACGGCCACTCCAATCACCGGAACGACGGACAGCGGAACCACGGCCAGCGGAACGACGGGGGCCGCAACGGCGGCTTCCGCAACGACGGCAACCGGAGCAACGGGAACCGCAACGACGGCCAGCGCCGCGACGGCCGCCCCGGCGACGCGCCCCGGAACCACGGCCCCCGCAACGGGGACGGCGGACGGCAGTCCGAAGGCGGCCAGCAGAATCGCGGCCCCTCCCAGGGCGGACGCGGCAAGCGCCCCCGCGGCGAGCGCAGTTTCGTGCGCGAATATTACAGCAACCGCTGACGCGGATGATTGCGCACCTTCCGGCCCGATTTTAGTTTCCTGGGGCGGGATTCGTCCCGCCCAGGCAACACGATCGAACGGAAGGGAGCCCAGCATGAAGGCATTGGTGGTTTTCTACTCGACCTATGGCCACGTCTACAAGATGGCGGAGGCCGTCGCCGAGGGCGTGCGCTCGGTGGCCGGCTGCGAAGCCGACGTGAAGCGCGTCCCGGAAACCCTTCCCAAGGAAGTGCTCGCCAAGATGGGCGCCGTGGACGCCCAGAAGGCGTTCGCCGACGTCCCGGTTGCGTCGGTGAAGGAGCTCACCGCCTACGACGCGGTCTTCTTCGGAACCCCCACCCGCTTCGGCGTCGCCGCCGCCCAGATGCGGCAGTTCATCGACGCCATGGGAGGCCTCTGGAGCTCCAACGCCCTGGTGGGCAAGGTCGGCAGCGTGTTCACGTCCACCGCCACCCAGCACGGCGGGCAGGAGAGCTCCATCCTGTCCATGCACGCCACTTTGCTGCACCTCGGCTTCGTGATCGCGGGATTGCCCTACAGCTTCGCCGGGCAGTCGAGGATCGACGAAATCACCGGCTGCTCGCCCTACGGGGCCTCCACCATCGCCGGGTCCAAGGGCGAGCGGCTGCCCAGCGCCAACGAGCTGGAAGGCGCGCGCTTCCAGGGCCGCCACGTCGCCTCCCTGGCGGCCAGGCTGGCGACGGAACCGGCCCACGCCTGAGCGGCCGGCCCGGCGGCCGCGGAGGACTTTGCTACCTTGCTCCCATGAAGTCCTCGATCCCCCAGCATCTCCCCGGCGGCAGCCGCTTCCCGGCCTCCACCGGCCGCATCCTCCTCCTCGCCCTGTTCGTCTCCTTCCTGTACGCCGCCGGCCTTGCGGCCGGCGGCTGGGCGGCCACCCTGTCCCTGGCGGCCGTGCGCGCCGGAAGCGACGTCCCCTGGGCGCCCTGGCTGCTGGCCTTCGTCTTCATGGTTTCGGGGATGCTGGCGGTGGTCTACGGCTTCTTCTTCCGGCCCCGCGCCCTGGAAATCAGCCCGGAGGAAGTGGCGCTGGTGCGATGGGACGGCAAGGGCCGCTCCATGCGGCGGGACGAGGTGACCTCGGTGCGGTCGGGCCGCACCCGTATCGTCTTGGAAGGGAACGGAAAGCGGCTGGCCATCGCCCCGATATTCTCCCAGTGGGAGGCCATCGGGGCGGAACTGTCCAAATGGAGCGGCGCCCGGGAAAGGACCTGATCGGGTCATCGCCGCGGTAGGCGGGTCCTCCCGGGGAGGCTTCGGTCTATTCTTGCGGGGTCACGGAGGCCGCGGCCCCCTGCAGGCGCTTGCCCTGCTCCAGGTGGGCCGAGACGTGGCCGCGGAATTCCGTCAGGTGGCTCTTGACGGCTTCGCTGGCCGCCGCCGGAATGAGCTCGGTGTCGAGCAGGGCCAGCACTTCCGAATGCCCGTTGACCATGGCGTCGACGTAGGCCTTCTCGAATTCCGCGCCCTTCAACGCGGCCATGTCCTTGTCGGCGGCCTTCCCCTTGGCGCGGAGGCTGTCGGCGACGGGGCTGGAGGCGGCCTTCAGCTTCTGGACCTTGGCCAGGTTCTTGGTCGTCTCCTTGTTCTTGGCGTGCTGTTCCTTGAGCATCTTGGCGTAGGCGGCCACCTCGGTGCTCAGCTTCTTCTTCATCGCCTTGGTGGCCGCGTCGATCTCGTGGTCGTCCACGGCGTTCACAACCCCCAGGATCTGGGCGTCGGTGAGGGGCTCCGCGGTCTGGGCGCCTTGCTGGGCCCGGCCCGGCGCGGTATCCGAGGGCGCGGCTGCGGGGGAGCCCGGAGCCGATGAGGCCCCCATCGCGGGTTTATTCTTCAGGGAATCCGTGGCGCCGAGGGCGTAACCGGAGAAATACGCGACGCCGGCGAGCACGTAGGCGAGAATCTTGAAGGGACGCTTCTGCATTGCTTTCCTCCTGTATGGAACGTGTCGCTTTGAATTAATCGTTTAGCCGTTCCAAAGCAAGGAAATCGCGCGGGAGGCCGGCGTCGTGATCAGTTATCGGGCGGGATGGACGTCGAACGCTCGCGCCGGCCCGCTTGTACCCTGGACCTGCTTGTCTGCGTCCGGGGCCGAAACCAGGGGGGCTGGCGGCGAAACCGTGATCGCCAGGTACTCCTCCAGAGGCTTCCCGTACAGGCCGTCCATCAGGGCATGCGCCAGGATACGGTAGATCATGTCGTTCTTCCAGAACTGGGTGTGGGCCGCGAAGGGGATGTCGGCATCGGGATCGATCAGGGAAAGCACCGGCGAGACCTTCCCGGCATGCGCCCCGGCCGGGCCTCCGGGGCCGACGAAGCGGGGCGCCATCCCTCCGGGATTGTACTCCATCCGGCTTGTCGATTCCGGGGTGTATTCGAAGGTGTACCCTTCAGGCGAGCCTTCCTTCAGGACGGCCCTGCCCGCATCGTAGAAGTCCAGCGGTCCGCTCACGATATCGTTCCGCGACCAGACGGTCACCCACCTCGCCGGGCGGTAGGCGTGGCTCTCCTCGAGCAGGGGCTGCTTCGCGGCCACCAGCCCTTCGCGGATGCCGTTGTCATCGATCTGGGTGCGGAACACGATGGCGGTCTTGTCCAACGGGGAGCCGAAGGTGAGGAGCAGGTTGGTGACTCCGGCGGCGTCCCACCGCTTGCCGTGGATCTCATCGTGGC
>CBILQL010000024.1:0-15943 GCA_966238865.1 uncultured bacterium | reverse complement strand
GCTGGAGCAGGTCGTCCACGTCGTCGGCCCGCTGGGAAAGCATGGCGCTGGGAGCCGCCCGGAAGGTCCGGCTCCATTCCTGGAAGACCAGCTCCACCACCCGCTCCGCGTTGATGCGTTTCTTCCGCAAGGTCGCCTCCAGGTCTTCGGCGAGCTGGGGGTCGGAGAGCATGGCGGCATGGGCCAGGAAGATGTCGGAATAATCCCTTCTCATGGCCCGCTGGAGCCGGCCGGCCGATTCCCTGAGCAACCTCTTCACGGCTTCCAGGGCATCCCGGATCCGCCGCCATTCCGGCTCGATCTGCCCGTCGTCCACGTTGTAGGCGATCTGCCTGGCTTAGAGGATTTGGTTGTAGACGTAGGCCGCGCCCCGCGCCAGCCCGGCGGAAAACGGCACCCCTTCGAGGCGCGCCATGCGGGGGCGGTTCTTCGGCGCCGTCATTCCAATGCCCCGCTCCCGGGACCCGGACCGCCCCGGCTCCCGGCTTTCATCCCCGCGCCGTTCCCGGCCATCCGGAAGCGATGAGGTTCCCCTCCTTCGCCCGGGCGGGCACGGGGCGCAAGTCCCAGATCAAGCCGGTGGCGGCCAGGAGGCGGAGCAGGTAGTAGGTGATGTCGACCTCCCACCAGAAGAATCCCTGCCGGGCGGCGACGGGGAAGTGGTGATGGTTGTTATGCCAACCCTCGCCCAGGGTGATGAGGGCCAGGATGGCGCTGTTCCTGCTCCGATCGCCGGTCAGGTACCGCGGACGGCCCAGCAGGTGGCCCAGGGAGTTGATGCTGAATGTCCCGTGGTAGAGGAGCACGGTGGAGACGAAATAGCCCCAGATCACCATCTGGGGACCGCTGGTGCCCAGCGCCGGGAAGGCCGCCTGCAGCGCGCTTCCGAGGAGCAGCAGGAAGAACCCCGACGCCAGGGGAGCGACCCAATGCCAGGTCTCCAGCCACCGGAGCTCGGGATAGCGGATCAGGTCGCGGACCCGCTCCTCCCGCACCGCGAAGGACGAAGGATCCAGGAACCACAGCATGTGGCTCCGCCAGAACCCCATTTGCGAGGGGGAGTGGGGATCGCGCGGGGTATCGGCGAACAGGTGATGCTCGCGGTGATGCGAGGCCCACCAGAGAGGCCCCTTCTGCGTGGCCATGCACCCCAGGACGGCGAAGGCGAACTGGGTCTTCCTTCCGGCCCGGAAGGCCCTATGCGAGAAGTACCGGTGATACCATCCGGTGATGGCGAACATCCTCAGGGCGTAGAATCCGATGCAAACCGCGACCGCGACGGGGCTGACTCCCGTCCAGATCGTCCCCAGGCACATCGCGTGGATGACCCAGAAGGAGATGCGGTTCGTCCGGGTCGAAACGGGTATGCGTCGGCTCGATCGGAGACTGGCCGGGTTCGTGGGATGTCCGGCGGGGTTCATAGGTACAATATCCGAAAATTTCCGCCTTCCTGGAATGAAAGCGATCCGTTCCGAAACGCACGGACGGCCTTGGTTACCAAACAATATGGTCGGAAATCTTGACATTCCTGCCCGTAGCCGACGGGTGAAGCGGACCCGGATTCTGTGGTGATGGCTGTCGCCGGGTGGAGACCAACACGCTCCGGACCTACTACCACAGGTCTGGCAAAAGGTCCATGGCCTTAGGACGTTTCAGCGCGGGAATTTTGCGGACCGATTTACGCATATCCGGCTATCCGATGTGTAGACGTATCGGTGGTAGCGTTACACCTGAAACGGCCCTGACTTTGAAATCGGCCCCCTTATCGCGGCAAAACCATTATTGTCGATAGCTTCCGGGAAAGGTCGATATGCAAACGCCTTCTTTCGTGCAACCGGGCATGCCGAGTGGAATCGGCCTGGTCATGATCCAAATAGACGGCCTCTCCAGAGGACAATTGGAAAAGGCCTTGGCGGAGGGAAGGATGCCCCATCTGCGGCAGTTGATGGGCAGCAGGGGATTCCGGCTCCACTCCCTCTATTCCGGACTGCCTTCGTGCACCCCGGCATCCCAGGCGGAACTGTTTTACGGAGTGACGAACGCCGTGCCCGCCTTCGCCTTCCTGGACCCGTCCACCGGCAAGATCGTCAAGATGTTCTCCCACGGCGCTGCCACCCACATCCAAAAGGATTTGGCCAGCCGGGGGCGGTCCCTTTTGGCCGGTGGATCCTCCTATTCTAACATTTACGACGGGGGAGCCCTCCGCTCCTCCTATTGCGCCTGCCAGATGGGGCTGGCCGGTATCCTGCGCGACCTGGGCTCCTTAGGGCTCCTGACCCTCCTCTTCCTTCACCCGGTGGGGCTGCTCCGGATCCTGGGCCTGATGGTCTCGGAAGGCTTTTTCGGGCTCCGGGACGCCTTGCGGGCCAAACCGCCTCGCAGCATGTGGCGCAGGGAAGCCATCTTTTTCGCGAATCGGATTTTCGTCTCGGTGTGCCTCCGGGAGGTCATCACCATCCTTGCCGCCCGGGACATTCGCCAAAAGCTCCCCATTGTCCATGTGAACTATCTGGGGTACGACGAGCATGCCCATCAAAGGGGGCCCGGGTCCCCGGCCGCCCTTGCCCATCTCCGGAATATCGACGCCGCCATCTTCCGCCTGGACCGCGCCATTCGCGAATCGGGAAAGAGCTACCGATGCTGGATCTATTCCGACCATGGGCAGGAATCCGTGCGCTCCTTCGAGTCGGCGACGGGAAGGACCTTGGAAGCCGCCATCGAGGATGCCACAGGAGGGACGCGCGTCATCCGAGTGCCGGATCCCTACGGGCCACACCCTATTCCGCAAGCCATCCCTGAAGTCCCGGCCCAAGTCTGGCTGGTTTCCAACCCAGGCCCCCTGATAAGTCTTTATCCTTCCTTCCCCTTGACGCTCGCACAGAAAGAATCGATCAGCGAGGCCCTGGTGGCACGGGCAGGAATACCCCTTGTCTTCCATTCGCCGGAGCGGGGGAGAGTGCGGGCGTGTACGCCGGAGGGCTGGCGTGAGCTTCCGGAGGAAGGTCGCGCCATTCTCGGAACCGGGCATCCATTTCCGGAGGAATGCATCGCCGACCTCTTGGCACTGTGCCGGCATCCCCTTGCCGGTCCCCTGATCGTTTCCGGGTGGCGCCCGGACGGAACACCGCTTTCCTTTTTCTCCGAATCCGGTGCCCATGGGGGAATGGGCAGCGAAGAGGTTCACGGTTTTGCCCTGCTTCCCCCGGAAATTCCGCCTCCTTCGAAAAAGTCGTATTTCCGGTTCCTGGACATACGGGAAATGGCTTTTGGACTCATTTCCCCATAATTCGCTTGCCGGCCCCTCAGGAAGCTATCTTAAAGGGTTCCGCCTTTTTTGCTCGCAACGCCGGCCCTCTTCGCGCCGGACCAAGGATCTCAAATGACCAGTGTCCCCACGACCTTTCCCATCGTAGGGATAGGCGCCTCCGCCGGAGGACTGGAGGCCTTCACCCATTTGCTGGCCGCCCTGCCGGATCGTTCGGGAATGGCCTTCGTGCTGGTGCAGCACCTGGAACCCAACCATGACAGCCTCCTCACGGACATCCTCTCCAAGGCAACCCGGATGCCGGTGGTCGAAGTGGAGGACGGCATGGTTGTCGCCACCGACCAAGTCCACATCATTCCCCCGAACACCAACATGGCTTTGGCGCAGGGGGTTCTCAAGCTTTCGCCGCGCGTCGAGTCCCACGGGGCGCATCTCTCCATCGATTATTTCCTGAGCTCCCTCGCGCAGGACAAGGGGAGGCATGCCGTCGGGGTGATCCTCTCGGGTACCGGATTCGACGGCACCTTGGGACTGGCGGAAATCAAGGCTGCAGGCGGCATTACTTACGCCCAGGACGGGGAGAGCGCCAGGTTTCCCGAAATGCCCTTGAGCGCCATAGCCGCCGGTTTCGTCGACATCATCCTGCCTCCCGGGGACATCGCCCGGGAGTTGGCGCGCATCGGAAAGCACCCTTATCTCGAAACTCCGATATCCGAGGAGTCCGAGGAGGCTTTCGAAGACCCGCAAGGCGACTTCCCCAGGATCATCCGGCTTCTGCGCGGCTCTTCCGGCGTCGATTTCACCCATTACCGGGGTTCCACCCTCAAGCGCCGCATCCTGCGCAGGATGGCCTTGGTGAAAAAGGAGTCCCTCGCCGGTTACGTCCGCCAGCTCGAAGGCGACTCCCTGGAGCTCAGCGCCTTATACCAGGACATCCTCATCCATATCACCCGGTTCTTCCGGGACCCGGAAGCCTACCGGGCCCTCGAAGAGTCCGTCCTGCCGGAAATCGTGAAGACCAAGGCCTCGAAGGACTCCATCCGCATCTGGGTCGCCGGATGCGCCACCGGGGAGGAGGCCTATTCCCTGGCCATCGCGGTCACCGAGTTCCAGGATACCCTGAAGGAGCGTCATGAGCTCCGCATCTTCGCCAGCGATATCAGCGAGACCCCGGCTTTGGAAAGGGCGCGGGCCGGGGTCTATCCCGGGAGCATCGAGCAGGATGTCTCTCCGGAGCGATTGCGGCGGTTTTTCGTGAAGGAGGAGGGAGCGTACCGAATCAACAAGGAGCTCCGGGAAATGATCCTTTTCGCCAGGCACGATGTGACCTCGGATCCGCCTTTCTCCCGGATCGATCTCATCAGCTGCCGGAACCTGCTCATCTACTTTTCGGGTCCGCTCCAGAGGAGGATCATCCCTTCCTTCCATTACGCCCTGAACCCGGGGGGCTTCCTGCTGCTGGGGAATTCCGAAACCGTAGGAAAGGATGGGGACCTGTTCAGCCCGGTCGATGCACGACACCGGATCTACGTCAAGACTGCGGCAACCCTCCGCCTGCCGAACCTGGTGGCCAAGGGCAAGGCCACGGTGCTTCCGGGGAAGAACGCCGGACCCGTCCGCATTCCGGCCATAGCTCTCGACTTCCAGCAGGCCGCGGACCGGCTCGCCCTCCGCACCTTCGTGCCCCCCGGCGTGCTCGTCAACAAGGAGATGGACGTGCTCCAGTTCCGCGGACGCACGAGCCCTTTCCTGGAGCCTCCGCCGGGCGGGATGGGCTTGAACCTCGCCGTCATGGCGCAGGAAAGCCTGTCCTTGGAAATCCGCGACGCCATAGGGGAAAGCCTGGAGACGGACGCACCGGTACGGAGGTCGGGCGTACGCATCCTGGACGGCCGGCACATCCTCCGGACGAACCTCCATATCCTGCCCGTCCGTCCCCCGGAGGCCTCCGAGACCTGCTTCCTGGTCCTCTTCGAAAATGCCGATGAACCGCCATTGTCTCCGGCGGCACCCTCGCATCGCGCCCCGCAGCCTGCGCCGAATCAAGCTTCTCCCGGGCCGGCCGCGGATGAAGAGGTCGCCATGCTCCGCGTCGGCCTCGCGGCCGCCCGCGAATACGTGCAGACCATCCGGGAGCAATGCGAGGCGGTGAACGAGAAGTTGAAGGCTTCGAACGAGGAAATGGAGTCCGGCAACGAGGAGCTGCAAAGCGCCAACGAGGAGCTGGAGACCGCCAAGGAGGAGCTGCAAAGCGCCAACGAGGAGCTGGCCACCACGAACGAGGAGCTGCGGACCCGGAACGGCGAGCTGATCCGGGTGAACGACGACCTGTCCAATCTCCTCGGGGGCGTGCAAATCCCCATCCTCATGCTGGGCGGCGACCTGCGTATCCGGAGGTTCACGCCCACCGCCGGGAAATCCCTGCAACTGGCCGGGGCCGATATTGGCCGCCCCATCGGCAATATCCGTTTCGTCCTCCCCGGATTCGACCTGGAACGGCATGTCAAGCGGGTGATCGCCTCGCAGGAGCCCATGGACAGGGAAGTGCTGGACGAGGCGGGTTCCTGGCGCTCCGTGCGGATCCACCCGTACCACTCCTCCGACGGGAAGGTGGACGGGGCGGTGGTGGTCCTTCTCGACATCGACGCCATCAAGCGCGCCCAGCAGCGCCTCCAGGAAAGCGGCGATTATGCCCGCGCCATCGTGAACACGGTGCGGGAACCGCTCCTCATCCTGGACGGGGATCTGCGTGTCCGGTCGGCCAACAAAGCCTTTTACAGCCTGTTCGGTGTCGAACCGGGCGTCACCGAGGGCCGGATTCTGCGCGATGTGGAGGGCGCCGGCCGATGGCAGACCCCGCAAATGCTTGCACAGCTCGAGATACCGCCCGAGTCCGGCGGGATTTTCGAGGATTTGGAGGCTGTCCTGGAGCTTACCGCGGGACGCCGGATTTTGCTGCTGAACGCTCGCCGCCTCCTGCTGGAAGGCGGCCGCACCCCCATGACCCTCCTGGCCATGGAGGACATCACCGAGCGCAGGATCGCGGAAAGTGACCTCCGGCTCCATAAGTTCTTCTCCGATCAGAGCCCCGATCCGTATTACCTGGCGGGCAGGGATGGCAGGCTCATCTATGTTAACCGGAGCGCCTGCGACCGGCTCGGCTATGCGGAACCGGAGCTGCTGGCTCTGGGCCTCGGGGACATCGATCCGGCCTGCACGGCGGAGGTTTTCGCCGCGCTTTTCGAGAGGGTCCGCGGCCCACGGGTGCCCGCGTTCGAAACCTCGCATGTCGCCAAGAACAGGACCCGTTTTCCCGTGGAGTGCTCGGTGACCGGGGTGGATTTCGAAGGCGAAGCCATGCTGTTGGTGGTCGCGCGCGATATCACCGAACGAAAGCGCGCGGAGGAGGCCCTGCACCAGGCCGAAGAGAAACTGCGCCAGGCGCAGCGCATGGAGGCGATCGGGAAGCTTGCCGGCGGAGTCGCCCATGACTTCAACAATCTGCTCACCGCCATAAACGGATACAGCGCCCTGGGCCTCGCCCAGGCTTCCCAGGAAAGCGGCCTCCACGGATACATGGAAGAGATCAACAAAGCCGGCGAGCGGGCGGCTTCCTTGACCCGGCAGCTCCTGGCTTACAGCCGCAAGCAGGTGCTCAGGCCGAGTACCCTGGACCTGAATTCCGCCGTCTCCAATACCCACAAGATGCTGACGCGGCTGGTCGGCGACCATATCCATCTGGCGCTTTCCCTGGAGGAATCCTTGGGATGGGTCATGGCCGACGCGGGGCAGATGGAGCAGGTCCTGGTGAATCTTGTCCTCAATGCCCGGGACGCGATGCCGGACGGGGGTGAAATCACCCTGAAGACCCGGAACGCGAATCTGGACGGGGAGGAAGGTACAGGTTCCGCCCTCTCCGCGCCCCCGGGACGCTATGTGGTGCTCTCCGTGCAGGACAATGGGATCGGCATGGACGTGGAGGTGCAGAAGCGCATCTTCGATCCGTTCTTCACGACCAAGGGCATCGGGAAAGGCACCGGCCTGGGGCTCTCCGTGGTCCAGGGTATCGTCGCCCAGAGCGGAGGTTACATCGCGGTGGATAGCTCGCCGGGAAAAGGCAGTGAGTTCGCCATCTATCTGCCCACGGCGATGCCCGCGGCAATGCCGTCGGAGCTTCCGGACCGGGGATCGGGTTCCGGTCCCCGCGGCAACGAGACCGTGCTCCTGGTGGAGGACGAGGATACGGTGCGGAATTTCACGCGAAAGATCCTGGAGATGCAGGGATACAAGGTCCTGGAAGCCCATGACGGCGAGAGCGCCCAGCTCGTCAATGACCAGTACAAGGACCTGGAAATCCATCTCCTGGTGACGGACATGGTCATGCCCGGCGTCGGCGGGCGCGAAGTGGCGCGCCGCTTCCTGGATACGCGTCCGGGAAGCCATGTGCTGTTCATGTCCGGCTATACGGGGGAGTCGGAGTCCGGCCTGGATGGAGCGCCGCAGGGTGCCGCAGCCTTCATCCACAAGCCATTCACGCCGGCTGGCCTTGCCCACGCGGTGCGGGAGGCGTTGGATGCATCCCAAGACGCCCCGCTCCGCTGAATGCTGTCGCTTCTCCGGAGGTTTCCGGAGCCTGCCGGAGGTGCGCCGGTCCCGGGGCCGTGCTTAATTGATGAAAAAAGACAGCGCGTTCACGATCCCGCCCACGGCGATCAGGGCGAATCCCCACCAGAGGATGGTCTTGCCTTTTCTCAGTTCCCGCTGGACGAGAACGTGGGAGGCTTCCAGGCTTTTTTCTTCTTCCTTGTCCAGGAACCTGTGTGCGGCTTTCTGGTTTGCGTTAATGCCCAGGAGGATGGCGTCGATGATGGCTTCAAGCCGGAAGGCCAGGACGATGGATCCCACTGCTGTCAGGATGGGGCCGATGGCTCGGAGGATCACTGCGTCCAATTGCATGCTGGCTTCATCGGGTAAACTAACTTCCCTGGCGAATCTTCCGAATATATTTTGAGGAGCAACCAAAGCGGTCCCCATGCTTCAAAGCGAAGTTAAAGAGATGATCCGGCTCCATGGGATGGGGTTGTCCCCCGGTTTGGCCCAGGGCGCAGCCTATGTCTATGTCGACGTGCTGGAGAGCAAGCAGACCACCCGTCCGATTCCGGAGCACCTGATCAGCGCGGAGTATGGCAGGATTCTCGAAGCCCTGGAAGCCGTGCGCCGACACCTCGCAGAATCCGCAATAAAGGTGAGAAGCGGAATGGGCAAGGAGATGGCCGACATCTTCCACGCCCACGAGGCCATGCTGAACGATCCCCAGCTCGCCGCCGACCTGGAGGTGGCCCTCTGGGAAAAGCGCATCAATGCCGAAAGGATCGTGGAGCTGGTGTTCCGGAGGTGGAGCCGCAAGTTCCGGGCCGCGCCCAGCCCGATGCTGAACGAGCGGGCGGATGACATCGATGACCTTTATCGGCGGATGGTGGGAGTCTTGGCCGGCGTCCAGGCCCATCGTCTCGAGCGCCTGCCCGAGGGCTCCCTCCTCGTCGCGCGCCGTCTTCTGCCGTCCGACACCGTTTTCCTGTCCGCGCGCACCTGCGCGGGCATCCTCCTGGTGGAGGCAGGATCGACATCCCACGCCACTATCCTGGCCCGTGAACTGGGCATCCCCTGCATAGGGCGGCTTCCAGCGTCGCTCCTCGCCGTGGAGTCCGGAGTTGAAATGCTCATGGATGGAGACGCCGGGGAGGCGATCGTCCATCCCACCGCCGAGGCGATACGGGCGTTCACGGAGTCCCGGGACCGATCGGCGCGTTCCTCCCGGGATATCCGGAAGAGGCGCTTCGAGGAGGCGGTCACGGGCCGTGGCGGGCGGATCCGGGTCCTGGCCAACGCCAGCTCCCGCGAAGACGTGGACAAGGCGGCGGCCTGCGGGGCCGAGGGCATCGGGCTGTTCCGGACCGAACCCTTCTTCCTGGCTGCACCCACCTTGCCGGGAGCCGACGAATTCGCGGCCCATCTGGAGAGCTGCCTCGGGGCCATGGGGGGGAAGGAATCCACCCTGCGTCTCCTGGATATCGGAGGGGACAAGAACATTCCCTACCTGAGCCTGCCCTTCGAGCTCAATCCCTTCCTGGGACGGCGGGGGATCCGCCTCCTGTTCGAATATCCCGTCCTGCTGGAAACCCAGTTGGAAGCCATGCTGCTCCTTTCCAGGAAGTACCGGATCCGGATCCTCGTCCCCATGGTCACGTTTCCGGAGGAGATGTCCCGCGTCCGGGACGGTCTGGAGGCCATTTCGCGAAGGATGGGCCTCCCCTCGCCGCCCCTGGGCGCCATGATCGAGACGCCGGCAGCGGCCCTTTCGATTCCGGAATGGCGCGGCCGGGCGGATTTCTTCTGCATCGGGACCAACGATCTCACCCAGTACGTCATGGCCGCGGACCGCGAAAGCGCCTTGGTCGGGGAGTACTTCCGGGATGATCATCCCATCATCCTTGAGCTACTCCGGACCATAGTGCAAGGTGCCGGGGAACTTCCGGTGTCCCTATGCGGCGAGCTCGCCGCCAAACCGGCGGCGCTCGCCCGGATCCTGGACACCGGAATCAATGCGTTGAGCATGGCCGCTTCCGCGATCCCCTCGGTCAAGGAGGCCATCCGCAACCTCTAGCATGGTGGGAAAACGCGTCTCCAAGCCTGAGAATTCGTGGCATCCCCGGGGTACATTCCTCCGCCAACGTCAACCTGAAACCGGGCACCCTAGGCAGGTTCACGTATAGCAGGACAGGTCTAAACATGCGAGAGTCCCTAACTTCGTAGTGATAGCCTGTCGGGATTAGGGTATTCGCTCTGATAAAGCGCGGGAGGGGGGAGGTAACCCTCGCGCGACCGCTTCCAGATGGGCTGAAAACCGCTAGAATCGAATAAAGTCGGCGAAGGACCGCCTTCGGGCCAGGCACGGCTTGGACGGCGTTCTCCGAACAGTCCCGGACCACCTTCCGACATGCCAGGGGCCGGATTTCGATCATCTTGAGCCCACCGGAACAGTATCTTGAGATGCGCCCCGAAGACGTCTTCGCCGAAACGATTCGGGAAGGGAAGCGGCTCGGCATCATCCTTGAAGGCGGCATCTTGCGCGCCCTTGGGATTTCCTTCCCGCAGGATTTCTTCCAGAGTTCTGCGCGGTACACGGAGGGCCTGAGCCAATGAACCCTGTGAGAGGCCGAGCTCCTTCCGGAGGGACTTGAACTCGGCCGCAGCGCGCTCCTTGGCCGCGTGGCGGGCTTTCATCTCCTCGTAGGTTTCATGGTGGATGGAAGAGACCCGGGAGGAGGGCTCAACGGAGGTGACCTGCATCTTGACCTTGCCGGCCTTGAAACGCTCAAATTGAGAGGCGTCTATCTGAAAGTGGACACCGAGTGGACACCCTCTTGGTAAACATTGGTCTTTTTCGCAAGGTGAAAATGTTGGCCTAAGGAAATGGCGGTTTTTTGGATGAAAAGAGGGGAGGTGAGCCACGCTGTAAAAAAGCGAAGGTCTATTTTTGGGCTTCTCCCCTTTCAGAAAACCCTGAAATTGGCTAAGTTTCGCCCTCCAGCCACTTTAGCTCAGTTGGTAGAGCAACGCTTTCGTAAAGCGTGGGTCCTCGGTTCAACTCCGGGAAGTGGCTCCAACCTTTCTCCACGCGCCCTCCCCGACGTTTATTTTCAAGATGGGCGGAGTCGACTCCCTTCGCTGCCCGTGCCGCATGCCGAAGCCGACCGTCATCGCCAGCGAAGCCGGGAAAAACCTCGCGAACCCGTCCCGGGTCCGCTTGGTCCATCCTCCCTCCATCGACCGCTACCGGAGCATCCGGCGGGCCACTGCGGCCCTTTGCGCCCCCCTGGAGCCCGAAGACCTCGCGGTGCAGCCCTTCGAGTGGGTCAGTCCGCCCAAATGGCACCTGGCGCATACCACCTGGTTCTTCGAGGCCATGATTCTTGGCCGCTTCCGGCCCGGCTATGCACCCTTCGATCCCCATTCCGCCTTCCTCTTCAATTCCTATTACGAGTCCCTGGGACCCCGCGCCGAGAAGCCGAGGCGGGGCGCATATTCCCGCCCGACGGCGGCGGAGGTCCTGCGCTACCGGGTCCGCGTGGATGCGGCCATGGAGGATTGGCTGGATTCCTGCCGGGAAATGGACTCGGAGCCGGCGGACTTGGCGGAGCTGGGGCTCCAGCATGAGCAACAGCACCAGGAGCTTCTGCTCTGCGATATCAAGGCCATTCTGCACCAGAATCCCTCCCGGCCCGCTTATCGGAGTGGAGCGGAAGGCGGTGCGCAGCCCGGAGCCGCTGGCGGCGAAGCGGTTGGAGATGCTGCGTCGGGAGCGGCATCGGCGTCGGGCGGTAACCGGGACTCCGGCGCCGGAGCCTGGATCCCGGTGGCCGGAGGCTTGCGGGAGATGGGCTGGGGCGGCGGAGGATTCGCCTTCGACAACGAGGGGCCCCGGCATACGGTGTACCTCGGGGATTGCCTCGTCGCCGGGAGGCCGGCGACCAACGCCGACTATGCCGGCTTCATCGCGGACGGGGGATACCGGAGGCCGGAGCTCTGGCTCAGCGACGGCTGGGCGGTGTCGCGCCGGGAAGGCTGGGAGGCGCCCCTGTATTGGGAGCGCGACGACGGTACGTCCGGGGCCTGGCTCGAATACGGATGGCGTGGGCTGCGGCCCCTGGACCCCGCGCAGCCGGTCCGCCACGTGAGCTACTACGAGGCCGACGCCTTCGCGCGCTGGCGGGGCGCGCGTCTGCCCACCGAAGCGGAATGGGAAGCCGCGGCCGATTCCCTGGGCGGTCGCGGAAGCAACTGGGAGTGGACCGCCAGCGCGTACCTGCCGTATCCCGGCTACCGCGCCTATCCGGGGGCGCTTTCCGAATACAACGGCAAGTTCATGATAGACCAGATGGTATTGCGGGGCGGATCCGAGGCCACTCCGCCGGGGCACCTGCGTCCCACCTACAGGAATTTCTTCCCGGCCGCAACCCGCTGGCAATTCGCCGGCATCCGCCTGGCCCGCGACCCATGAGGACGCCGCCCGCGGGCATGCGCCCCGCAAGCCCCGGAAATTCCGGGGCGGATTCCGCGGAGACCGGGCGCTTCCTCGCCGACGTGCGTTCCGGCCTCTCCGCGAGGCCCAAGCGGATTCCCTGCCGCTGGCTCTACGACGCCGAGGGCAGCCGCCTCTTCGAGGCCATCATGGCGCTGCCCGAATATTATCCCACGCGCTGCGAGACCCGCATCCTGGAGATCCACAAGGACGGCATCCTGGAGGCCCTGCGCGCCACGGATCCCGGGGGCGTCGCCACGTCCGGGGGCAGGGGATGGCGCCGGCACGTGGTGGACCTGGGCGCCGGCAACGGCGCCAAGACCCTCATCCTGCTCCGGCATTTCCGCGATCAGGAGTCCCTCGGGTGTTACCTTCCGGTGGATGTATGCCCGGAGCCCCTGCATGCCCTGGCCCAATCCCTGGAATGCAGGCTGCCGGGGCTTCCCGTGCGGCCGCTCGTCGGGGACTGGCTGGAAGCCCTCGACGGGCTGGACGCTCGCTTCCCGGGGCCCAGGTTCGCGCTCTTCCTGGGATCCAATATCGGCAATTACGATAGGCGGAGCGCGATCGGATTCCTTTCCGGATTGCGGGCGCGGCTTTCCCCCGAGGACGCCCTCCTCGTGGGCTTCGACCTGCGCAAGGAACCGTCCCGGGTGCTCAGGGCCTATTCCGATCCGGCGGGGGTCACGGCCCGCTTCAATCTCAACCTTCTGGATCGGATCAATCGGGAACTGGGCGGGACCTTCCGGCGGGAGGATTTCTTCCACCGGGCGACCTACGAAGAGGGGCCGGGAGCGGCGCGCAGCTACCTGGTGGCCAGGCGGGGTTTGGAGGCGACCCTCGGCATCGACGGCTTCCGCGCGGCCTTCGAATCCGGGGAGGCCATCCATACCGAGAGCTCCTACAAGTATTCCCCCGGGGAGATCGGGGAGATGGCGCGGGAAGCCGGCTTCCTGGTCGCGGCCCATTTCACGGACCCCGAGGAAGCCTTTCTGGATTCGCTTTGGCGTCCGGATCCGCGGGCGCTTCGCCCGGAACCGGAAACCGGATCCGAAGGGGATTGGACCGCGGGAGGGATGCGGGGCTCCTGATTCGGAGCCTCCGTCTTGTCAGGGCCCTTAAGTACGACGCTTGCGGACGACGGCGGCCAGGCCGGCGAGTCCCAGGCCGAACAGGGCCATGGTGCCGGGCTCGGGAACCGCGGGGTGCCCGCCGGCCCATTGGATGGAGTTCTCCACCAGCAGGAGGCTCTCGTCGGTGATCAACCCGGGACCCTGGCCGGGATTCCAGGACACGATATTGCCCGCGCCCAGCGATCCCGACGAGATGGCGGAACCGCCTCCGTTGCCCTGGGCCACGGGATCGACGCCGGGCAGCGGGGGCAGGGTGGACAGCCCCAGGGTGGACAGGTCCACTCCGGTGAGGATGGGATTGAAGGGGTCGATGGCGGTGATGCCGCTGCCGGAGGCGCCGCCCACCGCGGGCGAACCGAAGACGAGGCCGCCGCCGTTGACCAGGTATTCGTTGAGGTCGGCATAGCGGCTGCCCAGGGACATGGCCAGGCCGCTGGTCAGGAACTCCTCGTAGGATTGGGCCACATAGATGACATCATAGGCGCTGAAATCCAGCCCCGCGATGGCGTTGGTTCCCACCTGCGTCATGCTGAAGCCCAGGGCTCCCACCGTGGAGTTCCGCTCCGGGTTGCCGGTGTCGAAACTCAAAACGTTCAAGGCCAGCGCCTTGCCCGCGCCGAGGGTGAGCGCGATGGTCAGAACCGCAATTCCCAGGCTGCGTCCGAGATTTTTGAGGTCCATGAAAACTCCTTGGAAATTTTGGAACCAGTCTGCGGGTCCGGTTCCCGGTCAGGGTATCATCGCACCGACCGTGCCAAACACGGAAGGGCGGTCTTCCCGCCCGATTTCGAGGGGCGGCCGATCCCGCTTGAGGGAATTTAGTAAAGGATTCCGACCGTTGCCGGGAATTGTTTACACCGGATGGCGGCATGTGATGCGGCTCACATCGATTTCCGGAGGCGCCGCGGGAAGGAATTCCCGAGCATCACAAGCGTCCGTCCCAAACACCCAAAGCGCGCGCGGCCGCCGGAGCCGCGGGATGCCGCGGGAAGGAGCCGCAGGACGGAAAGGAATCGCCGGATGTCAAGGGAAGGGGGCGCGCCCGCGCGGAGCGGGGCGGGCATTGCCGCGCCCCCCAGGTATCATTGGAGATACTGTTCGAACCAGAGGCAGGCGAGGCGGGCGACCTTGTCGAGGGAATTGGGCAGCGCGCCGGTCCCGTGCAGTACCTCCAGCCGCTTGCGCCCGGAGAGGACCTGCAGGCACTCCCGTGCCGCGGCCATGCCGCGCATGTCCTTCTCGGCGGCCACCAGCATCGTCGGCGCCTCGATGCGGTGCCAGGCGGGAGAGGGCCTGTCCCTGGTGAGGCCGGCGGCCACGACCGCCATGAGCGCCCGGCCGCGCTCGGCGGCCACCTCCAGGGCGACCTCGGCGCCGCTGCCGGAGCCGAACAGCCCGAGGGGAAGGTGAGAGGCTTCCGGCAGGTCGCGGATCCAATCGATGGCGCCGTCCAGCCGCTCGATAAGCAGCTCGGAATCGAAGTGGACGCCGTCCATGCGGCCGTCGATCTCGGCCTCCTCCTCGGTGAGGAGATCCATGCGCAAGGTGGCGAAGCCGGCCCTGGCGAAGATTTCCGACAGGCCCTGGATGCGGCCCTGCAGCCTGCGTCCGCTGCCCGCGTGGGCCAGCACGATGAGGCCGGTGTTCCGCCCGGAAAGCTGCAATTCGGCGTCCAGCACCGAGGTCCCCGTGGGGACCTGCACGGCGTGACCTTCTGCGAACCATTCTTCCATCAGCATGGCGGGGCCCTCCCTTTTACTTCTAATAAAATCCCTGCGGGCTCCCGGTCCCAGCGGAATCGGGACCGAAAAGACCTTCCGTGGATTGCAACCGGATTCTCCTCCGCGGCGGCGGCCGCGGGCCGGCGGATCAGGGGCCCCTATGCAGCGTGTCCGGGCCTTCCCGCAGCGCGCTGTCGGAGGCGTCCTCCCCGCCGGAGCCGCCCGCGCGCCGGCGCTCCTGCGGACCCGGAAAATAATCCGGCACTCCCGGCGTCAGCTCGATGTCCAGCGCCAGCACCACCGGCTTGCCCTCGAAGGGCGCGAGCAGGGAATCCGCCGCGTGGCGCCCGCTCTCCTGCTGGAATTCGCTCAGCTTGAACTTGCGGACGCGGCCCATCACCTGGACGTGATCGTTGCGGATCAGCTCGTTGACCTGGGGGTTCCTCTGGAGCAGGGTCCAGGGCTTGCGTCCGACCACGAGCAGGGGTGCGTCCGCGGACGGCCCGGGTTCCAGCGAAAAGGCCCGGGGCCCGTAGATGCGTTCCACTTCGCCCTCCACCTTCACCCGGCGGCCCAGGTAGGGGCCGGGATCCTGGTTGATGGCGGCCGGCGGGACCGGCACCGGCTGCGGATCCTCGATGCTGAACCTCCCCACGATCGGGATCCAGACGAGCAGCGAGGCGGCGAGAGCGGCCGCGAGGACGACGTACAGGGTTTTCCTTCGGTTGATCCGGAGCATGGC
>CBILQL010000023.1:0-16056 GCA_966238865.1 uncultured bacterium | reverse complement strand
CCCATCCGTCCGCTCGCCTTCCCCGACGACCTGGCCGCGGAGCGTACTGCTGACCGCCATCGGCGAGCGATGCCCCCGGATCCAGGGATCGGGCGCTCGGGCCCGCGATGCGATCGATCTGTGCGCCGGTCATGAGCCGGCGGGCAGACGCGCCTCGGATGCTCCTCCTGATCGCCTCGGGGCCCCGGCGCCGGGGCCCGGCCCGCTCCCGGGGCCTCCTGGCCGCCCCGCATCCCGCCGTCCATGGCACCGCGGAACCCGTCCGCCAGGCCCCGTAACACACCCGCTTCCCCGCGGCCCCGCAGGGCCGCGAAATAGGCGCGTCCCGCCCCCAGGGCGGCGCCGTGCAGGCCCGGCAGCAGGGGCAGGGTCGCCGTCAGGCCGCGGGCATAGGGCGACGCCGATCCCGCCAGCCAATGCCGGGGAAAGGCCGCCGCGAGATGCGGCCCCAGCAGGATCAGCGATGCCAGGCGCGCGCCGTAGCGCAGGAAGGCCTCCAGCCCCTCCCGCGTGACGAGACCGCCCCGCAGGTAGGCGCCGTCGCCGAAGAGGAGGTGCAGCCAGGCAAGGTACAGGAACCATGGCCAGGCCCTGAGCAGCCCGGCCCAGGCGACGCGCCACCTCCCGCGGCGGGCGGAGAAGAGGAGGAGGGCGAGCAGGGCCGCGGCCTGGGACGGCAGCGAAGGCAGCAGGAAGAGGCCGACCATGGCCGCGAGGCAGAGCAGGAAAGGGTAAGCCGCCCCGTCGCCCGTCGTATCTGCGGGAGCCGCCGCGGAGCCTACGGTCCCCGCCGCCGCCGCGCCCGAGGCCCCGGCCGAAGGCTCCGCCTCCGGGTCGCGCTCGTCGAACAGGGCCTCCAGCACCGGCCGGGACCGCGCCGCCAGCGCCGCCACCGCGGCCCCGGACACCGCCGACCATGCCAGCATGGGCGCGAGCTGGAAGTAGAAGGCGGCATTGCGGATGAACAGTCCCTCCACCACGGCGAGCTGGGAGAGGTTCATGAGGGCCGCCATGGCCATGCCCGCCCCGGACAGCCCCAGCAGGCGCCGATCCACCGCCGCGCGCACGACCCATCCCCCCGCGAGCAGGGCCGAAAGCCCCGACGCCGTGCCGATGAGGAAGGTGGAGAGCGGTCCCGCGGCGAAGACCAGGGACAGCAGGTTGCGGCCCAGCAGAAGGGCGCAGGCCGGCAGCGGGCCGAAGCGGATCAGGAAGGGGAGGAGCACGAGATGCGACAGGCCCAGCTTGAGCCAGGGGAATACCGGCAGGCGCGGCAGCGCGTTCTCCATCATCTGCATGGCCGCGCACAGGAGCAGGCAGAGGGCGAAGGCGCGCGCCGACGGCGCGGAGCCGCGCGCCGCGGGGGAGGCGGCCGCGGGACGGAACGCGGGGCCTTCAATAGGTGACGGCATCCGCCTCCTTGCCGCGGCGGCCTCCCGACACGGTGATCCGCACCCGGCAGGGCACGCACACGATGGAGGCGCCGGAGCGCGAGACCGGCCCCGTTTTCTGGCACAGGCGGTTGGGACACGGGGCCTCTGCGACCCGGACGCGGCCGTCCCCGTAGAGGATGCGCATGGGGCCCAGGGAGGTCGGCACCGCGATCTCGCGGCGGGGGCCTTCCAGGGAGAGGCGGGCCGCCTTGCGCCCGTCCACGGTCACCTCGGCGCGACTGCCGAAGGGAGAGGCCAGCCAGGGGAGGAAAACGGCCGCCGACGCGAGCAGGGCCGCCGCCACCGCCAGGTCGGCAGGGCGGAAGAGGGTCCAGCGTACATCCCGGCTCATGGCCGCGCGCCGCTCCCGACCGGAAGCATCCCCGTAAACAGCATCCCCGCAGGAAGCATCACGGCAGGAAGCGTCTCAGCGGACCGCTTCCCAGCAAGCAGCGTCCCCGCAGGCGGCGACCCGGGACACGCCGTCCCTGCGGCCGTCTTCAAGTCCCGCCGGCGCATGCCGGGACGCCCTCCAGCTCGAGCCGGTCCGATCCCCGGAGGCCCGGGGTGGCCACATGGCAGAGGCCGGCGCCGTCTTCGCGGATTTCTTCGCGGATCCATAGGGCTTCGGCCCCGAGGCGGGCGAGCAGCGGCCCGGAAGCTTCCGGGCCCAGCACGAAGAGCGGCTCGGTCAGCGCGTCGGCCCAGAGGCTTTCGGTAGCCACCACCGTGACCGAGCACCACGGCCGCGCGGGGCGGCCCGTGCGCGGATCGAAGATGTGATGGTAGCGCACGCCGTCCTTCTCGAAGTAACGCTCGTAGTCCCCGGAGGTGGAGACGGCCCGGGAGGCGGCCAGGTGGAGCGCGCCGGCCAGGGAATCGCCGGCGCGGGGATGGCGGATGGCGATGTTCCAGGGGCCGGACGGCTTGAGGCCGCCCATGCGCATGTCCCCGCCGCCCTGCACGAGATGCACCTTCCAGCCCAGGGAATCGAGGATGGCATGCATGCGATCCACCGCGTAACCCTTGGCGATGCCGCCCAGGTCGAAGGACGCGCTGTCGCGCAGGAGCAGGATGCGATCGCCGGGCAGCATGCGGAAGGGCGGGAAGAGGGCGGGACGGCCTTCGGGGCCGGCGCCGAAGGCGGGATTGCCCCGCATGGCCGCGGCCAGCTCGGAATCGGCGGGGACGCGGCCCTCGGCCCCGGTGGAAAGGCCCCATGCCTGCTTGAGGGCGTGCAGGGTCACGTCGAAAGCGCCCCCGGTCTCGAGCGCCGCCCGCTCGGCGGCCCGGAGGACGTCGGCGAGCTCCTTCTGTCGGACGGCAAGGGTGTCGCCGGACTTCCCGCGTAGGCCCGACAGCGCCGAATAGGGAAGGTAGTCGCTGAAGACGAGCTCCAGGCGGCGGCTTTCCCGCTCCACGGCGGCGAAGGCGGATTCGGGAGGAGCGGCGCCGCGCGTCGCGGACGTGCGGTAGAGGACGGCGGAGAAGTCCGAGTCCATGGCCATCCATTCATGCTTCAACCGGTCGGGACCGCCGCAGGCGCAGATGGTGAGGACCGCGGCCGCGAGCAGGGCCGCGGCGGCGGGGAAGCGGAACGGCATAGGCCAGATAAAATAGCCAAACCGCGGACGCGGGACCCTAGCCGCGAAACGGTTCGCGAAACCGTTGCGGGGCGGCCGCGACCGTCCAAACGGCCGATTCACAATCCGGAGAGGATCGACTTGACGCGCGAGAGGTGATCGCCCTCATGAACCAGAAGGAAGGGGATGGCCTCCCCCACCGTCGCGACGGAGATGTTCATCAGCTTGAAAGGGCGCCGGAGGGGCGTCCCTACGCGTGGCCCCTGGCTGCCGGGCAGGTCGCGGGACATCGCCCGGGCCCTGCCGAGGAGCTCGTCCCAGTCCGGCGCCAGGGAATCGTAGCCGGCCGGGGAGGTGCCGTAGCCGAAGTATGCCCGGAAGGACTTCGGGACGGGAGCGGGTTCCCCGGCGCGCGCGAACAGGACCGAGCCCTGGACGTAGAGCAGGTGGCCGAGATGCCAGTGGAGATGGTTGCGGAAGCCGGGGAGGATGCGGAACGCGTCCCGCTCCGGGACCTCGGCCAGCATGTCCAGGAGGAAGCGCCGCACCCCTTCCAGATCGGTCAGCAGCTTGGCGTAGGCGAGCCCGGGTCCGGAATCCATGGTGGAAGTATACAAATAGCCGACCGGTCCCGGGCGGGTCAGTCCAGCTCGTTCCGCCAGTCGCCGGAACGGCTGCGCTTCTTGCCCGACTTATGGGTCTTGGCCCGCTTCTTGGCGCGCTTGGCCGCACGCGGGGGCTTGGTGGCGATGCGTAGCGCGGGACGCTCGTTCGCCTTCGCGGCCTTCTCCCTGAGCTTTTCCAGGCAACGGAGCTTGTTCAGGTATTGGCTCCGCTCCTCCTGGCAGGCCACCACCCAGCCGGTGGGCAGGTGGCGCAGGCGCACCGCGCTGTCCGTCTTGTTCACATGCTGGCCGCCCTTTCCGCCCGCGCGGAAGGTCTCCACTTCGCACTCGTCCAGCAGCTTCTCGTCGGAATCGGGAAGGCGGATGGGTTCCATCCGCATAAAGTAAACTGGCCTACTTGATTGTTGTAGGGGCGAGGGGGCCCAAGGCGCAGCATGCGCAGTTCGACGACCTTCTCACGGTGGAGCATACCAAGTGCAAGCCCCTGTCCATCTCCCTGGCGGTGGAGGCCCCCACCCGGCGCATCCTCGGCTTCGAGGTCTCGCGCATCCCCGCCTCGGGCCCCCTGGCGGAGCTGTCCCGTCGGAAGTACGGCCCCAGGCCCAACGAGCGCCCGGCGGCGCTGCATCGGCTGTTCGGGGGCATTCGGCCCTGTCTGCACGCCGGGGTCGAGTTCCGCTCCGACGAGGACCCGCTCTATGCGAGCGTGCTCAGACGGCGATTCCCGGGGTCCCCGCACCATCGGCACTTGGGGGGCCGGGGCTGCATCACCGGGCAGGGGGAGTTGAAGAAGCTGCGGTTCGACCCCCTGTTCGCGCTCAATCACACCTGCGCGATGCTGCGGGCCAACATCAACCGGCTGCTGCTGCAACAGCGAAGTAGGCCAGTTTAGGAATGAAGGCGCGTCCTCAGCCCGAACCCGGCCAGGGCGGCGAGTCCCAGGGCGAACAAGGCCAGGGCGGAAGACTCCGGAACCGCCGGCATCCCGGGACTGCTCCGCGGAACCAGGCTCTGGTACGACAGCTCGGTTCCCAGCCAGGGCTCGTGGGCGCCGCCGAACTCGAAGTCCTCGATCCAACCCTTGATCGACGGCCCGTGCAGGGCTGGCGCGTCCGCCTCGATGAAGTCCATCCCGCCTTTGATCGACGTCCTGTGCAGAGCGGGGGCACCCGCCTCTGAGTAGTCCATCCCGCCCTTTATGGACTGCCTGTGCAGAACCGGCGTGACCGACCCGGAGAAGTCGATCCCACCCAGTATCGACGGCCTATACAGCGCCGGCGCGTCCGCCCCGGGGAAGCGGACAAACCGGGCGGGCCGCCAGATTCCACCGAGGTTCCATGGCCAGCCCTCCTGCAGCCGGCCGAAATCGTGGCCTTTCCAGCCTCCCATTTCCGCCCGGAAATAATCGGCGATGTAGCCTCGGTGGAAATCGCGCGCGCCGACGGCCCAGGGGCCGGATCCGGCCGAGGTGATGCCGATGGGTACTGCGTTGGAGGCGGAAGCGAGGAGGCCGAGGAGGAGGGTTGGGAGGAGGATTGGGTTACGCATGCGATCAAAGAAAAATCGGCGCTCGTGGAAGTCAACTCCCGATGTGGTGTTCGCGGAGTCCAATGTCGCGTTTTTCTTACAGGATCGGCCGCCGGCATGGGGAGGCCTTGTGCCTATCGGGGGAGGCCGGACTCATCTGGGCCGGCCGGATCCCCCGCCCGGGAGGAGGGTGCGCCCGAAAATTCGGGGACGGGCTCCCCCTCGCCCTCCTCGCCGCGGCCGGTCCGGATGCGGAAATAGCCGATCACGCCCCCGGCCAGGACCACCTGCACCTGCCGGGGGCTGAGGCTGTGGCGCACGGCATAGCTGCGTCCCTGGGTCTCGTTCACCACCGTGAGGAAGGGCCCGGCCGCGATGCCCTCCCGCAGGTCCCGGCAGGAGAGGATGTCGCCGGGGTTCACCCGGTCGTAGTCGGACTTGTCCCTGAACTCGAGCGGGAGGATGCCGAAATTCACCAGGTTCTGCCAGCCCAGGCGCGCGTAGCTCCTGGCGAGCACGGCCTGCTGCCCCAGGAAGCGCGGCGCGATGGCGGCGTGCTCGCGGCTCGACCCCTGGGCGTAGTTCTCCCCGGCCACCACCACGTGCCCGCCGTAGGCGGCCTGCGCCGCGAGGGCGCGGGCGTGGAAGCCGGGCTCCACCCGGTCGAAGGCCCAGCGGCTGATTTCCGGGATGTTGCTGCGGTAGGGCAGGGCCTCGGCCCCGGCGCGCAGGATCTCGTCGGTGGAGATGTTTTCACCCAGCTTGAGCAGGGCGGGAACCCGGAAGGCGTCCGCGAGGGGCGGCAGAGGCGGCAGGGCCTTGATGTTGGGCCCCTTCTCCAGCGAGAAGCGGCGGCCGCTCGGGGTTTTGGGTCCCAACCGCGAAGCGGTTGGGAAGGGCGGCGGCGGCTCGATCATGCGCGGGTTCACGGCCTCGCGCTCCGGGGCGCGGTAGCGCGGATAGGCGATGTCCATGAGACGGGGCAGCTCGCGCGGATCGGTGATCTCGCCCGTGAGGGCCGAGGCCGTGGCGGTTTCCGGGCTGCACAGGTACACCGAGTCCTCCCGGGTGCCGGAGCGTCCGGGGAAATTGCGCGGCACGGTGCGCAGGCTGTTGCGCCCGGTGGCCGGCGCCTGGCCCATGCCGATGCAGCCGTTGCAGCCCGCCTGGTGGATGCGGGCCCCGGCGCGCACGAGGTGCTGCAGGCCCCCCGAAGCCACTAGGCCCTCCAGCACCTGGCGCGTGCTGGGATTCACGTCGAAGGAGACCTCCGGATGCGCGAGGCGCCCCTTCACCATCTCCGCCGGCACCCAGAAGTCCCGCGGGCCGGGATTGGCGGAGGATCCCAGGTAGGCCTGGTAGATGGGCCGGCCGGCCACCTCCCGCACCGGCACCACCCGGTCCGGGCTGCCCGGCAGGGCGATGAGCGGCTCCAGGGAGGAGAGATCCAGCTCGTCCTCCAGGTCATAGGCGGCGCCATCGTCGGCGCAGAGCTCGCGCCAATCCTCGACCCGGCCCTGGGCGGCCAGGAAGCGGCGGGTCTCCGCATCGGACGGGAACACGGTGGTGGTGGCGCCCATCTCCGTCCCCATGTTGGCGATCACGTGCCGATCCCAGCAATCCAGGCCCTCCAGGCCGGGCCCGTGGTATTCGATGATCATCCCCTTGCAGCCCTTCACCCCGCGGCGGCGCAGCATCTCCAGCACGACGTCCTTGGCGCTCACCCAGTCGGGCAGGCGCCCGGTGAGGCGCACCCCGAGGATGCGGGGCATGGAGAGGTAGAGCGGCTCCCCGGCCATGGCGAAGGCCACGTCCATGCCTCCCGCCCCGACGGCGAGCATCCCCAGGGCGCCGCAGGCGGGCGTATGGCTGTCGGATCCGGCGAGGCTCTTGCCGGGGATCGCGAACCGCTCCATGTGGACGGGATGGCTCACGCCGGTGCCGGGACGGCTGTACCAGATGCCGAAGCGGCGGCAGGCGGAAAGCAGGAAGACGTGGTCGTCCGGGTTCTTGTGATCGGCCTGCAGCAGGTTGTGGTCCACGTACTGCACCGAGATTTCGGTGCGCACCCGCTCCAGCCCCATGGCCTCGAGCTCGAGCATGACCAGGGTGCCGGTGGCGTCCTGGGTGAGGGTCTGGTCGATTTTCAGCCCTATTTCGCTGTCCGGCACGGGCTCTCCCTGCACCAGATGGGCTTCGATCAGCTTTCGAGAGACATTCAGGGGAACAGGCATGGGACCCCCCTTCTTCCAAACAACGTTTCCCGGGCCCGGGGATCCACAGCAGGTGTCAACTTTTGTCGGAACGCTTTCCGCGACCCCGGCGACCCCGAAATGGATTAGATTTTGCCAGCTGCCTGGCGCCCCGGAGCGCCGCGGCCCGCAGACGACCGCCCTGGGTTTTCGGGAACTGCGTATCTTGATCCTCTGGACCTGAAACCCGCATTTTTCGATTCAATATGGTCAACCCCGGTGGTACAATGGCTGGCATAGAACCGAACGACCTCAGCCTGGGTTTCGTCGAAGCCCTTTACGCCGACTTCATCCGGAACCCCGAGTCCGTGCCCGAGGATTGGCGGCGCTTTTTCCGCGATCTTCCGGCCGACTCGGCGTTCCGCGCGCGGCCCCAGCTCGGTCCCTCACACCCCTCCGCCAGCCTGTTCTCGGCGGCGCAGGCCCCGTCGGAAGCCGCGGGGGCGCGGGCGGCCGCGGACGATGCCGGCGAGCGGCGGGCCGCCGTCCTGCAGGACCGGGTGGACTCCATGGTGCGCGCCTACCGGGTGCGCGGCCACCTCTTCGCGCAGATCGATCCCCTGGGACTGCCGCCCAAGGGCAAGGTCGAGGACATCGAGCCGGGATCCTTCGGCCTCAAGGAGGAGGACCTGGACCGGCCGGTATCCGGCATGTCCATCCCCGGAGCGGCCACCGTCACGGTCCGGAGCCTCCTGGAGCGGATGCAGAACACCTACTGCCGCTCCATCGGCGTGCAGTTCATGCACATCGACAACCCCAAGGTGCGCTCCTGGCTGACCGAGCGCATGGAGGGCACCGAGAACCGCATGTCGCTGACGCGCGAGCAGCAGCTCGGCATCCTCACGCGGCTGAGCGACGCGGTCCTCTTCGAGGAGTTCATCCAGAAGAAGTACCTGGGCGCCAAGAGCTTCTCGCTGGAAGGCTCGGAGAGCCTCATCCCGCTTCTCGATCTCGCCATCGAGAAGGCCGGCACGCAGCGCATCGACGAGATCGTCCTGGCCATGGCCCACCGCGGCCGGCTCAACGTCCTGGCCAACATCATGGGCAAGAGCCCCGGGGACATCTTCCACGAGTTCGAGGACAAGGACCCCGAGGCCCTGCTTGGCCGCGGCGACGTGAAGTACCACCTGGGCTACTCCTCCGACTGGATGGCGAAGAACGGCCACCGCATCCACCTCTCCCTGTGCTTCAACCCCAGCCACCTGGAGTTCGTCAACCCGGTGGCCCAGGGCCGCCTGCGGGCCAAGCAGGACCGGGTCGGGGACGCCAGGCGCGAGCGCGGCCTCGCCCTGCTCATCCACGGCGACGCCGCCTTCGCCGGCGAGGGCATCCTCCAGGAGGTGCTCAACATGAGCGAGCTGCCGGGCTACCGGACCGGCGGCTCCCTGCACGTGGTGCTCAACAACCAGATCGGCTTCACCACCTCGCCGGTCGAAGGGCGCTCCACCACCTACGCCACCGACGTGGCCAAGATGCTGCAGATCCCGATCTTCCACGTGAACGGCGAGGACCCGGAGGCCGTGGCCGCCGTGGTGAACCTGGCCATGGATTTCCGGAAGACCTTCCAGCGCGACGTCGTCATCGACATGTACGGCTACCGCCGCCGCGGCCACAACGAGGGCGACGAGCCCGGCTTCACCCAGCCCCTGCTGTACCGCACCATCGAGCGGCGCAAGAGCGTGCGCGAGGGCTACCTCGAGCACCTCCTCAAGCTGGGAGGGGTCACCCGCGAGGAGGCCGACCGCATCGCCGCCAAGCGCACCGAGCAGCTCGAGGAGCTGCTCTCCGAGGCGCGGCGCAAGGAATACACGCGCAAGCAGGAAGGCCCCAGCCGCGTGTGGAAGGGCGTCTACGGCGGGCTCGAAAGCTCGGTCAAGGACGTGGACACGGGCGTGCCGATCGATCGCCTGGGCCGCCTGATGGAGGGCCTCACGCGCCTGCCCGCGGACTTCCAGCCCCATCCCAAGGTGGAGAAGATCCTGGAGCAGCGCCGCCTCATGGGCCAGGGCAAGAGGCCCCTGGACTGGGCCTCCGCCGAGGCCCTCGCCTTCGCCAGCCTGGCCGCCTCCGGCACGCGCATCCGCCTCACCGGCCAGGACGCGCAACGCGGCACCTTCAGCCAGCGCCACTCGGTGCTGCACGACGTCCAGAACGGCCGCCATTGGATGCCGCTCCAGCACCTGGAGGGCGACCAGGCCCCGGTGGAGATCTGGAACAGCCCCCTCACCGAGAACGGCGTGCTCGGCTTCGAATACGGCTACAGCCTCGACTATCCCACCAGCCTGGTCCTGTGGGAGGCCCAGTTCGGCGACTTCGTCAACGTGGCCCAGCCCATCATCGACCAGTTCATCGCCAGCGCCGAGGACAAGTGGAAGCGCCTCTCCGGCCTCGTCATGCTGCTGCCGCACGGCTTCGAGGGCATGGGCCCCGAGCATTCCAGCGCGCGCCTGGAGCGCTTCCTGACCATGTCCGCCGACGACAACTGGCAGGTGATCAACCCCTCCACGCCGGCCCAGTACTTCCACGCCCTGCGCCGGCAGGTGGTGCGCCCCTGGCGCAAGCCCCTCGTCGTCATGACCCCCAAGAGCCTGCTGCGCCTGCCCGCCGCGGTCTCGGCCCTGGAGGACCTCGCCAAGGGGACGTTCCAGCGCTACCTGGGCGATACCGCCATCCGGCCCGACCGGGCGGCCCGCGTGCTCCTGTGCAGCGGCAAGATCTACTACGAGCTCAAGGAGGAGCGCGAGCGCCTCGGGCGCGAGGACGTCGCCATCGTGCGCCTCGAGCAGCTCTATCCCCTGTACCCGGCCACCCTGAACGAGGCCCTGTCCCCGTACGCCGAGGGCACCCCCGTGTACTGGGTCCAGGAGGATCCGGAGAACATGGGCGCCTGGCGCTACCTGCGGGTCCGCTTCGGCGAGCGCCTGCTGGGAAGGTACCCCTTCCAGGGCATCCACAGGCCAGCCTCCTCCAGCCCGGCCACCGGCTCGGCCAGCAGCCACAAGCTGGAGCAGAAGCAGCTCCTGGCCACCGCCTTCGGCGAGCGCACCGCCGACGTGGCCGCCAAGACCCTCCGCAACACCCAAGTGGAAGGATGAAAACCTTCCACCGTTGAAGGCTGAAAGCCATCGACCGTGGCAGGCTGGGAGTCCCGCACTGGCGGCAGCCAGTAAGGGGACTCGTCGAGAAAACCTGCCCTTTGCGCATAGCGCAATGGGCAGGTTTTCCGTTCATGAAATAAGAGAAGGCCCGGGATTCCCGGGCCTTCCATCCTTCCGCCAATTTGGGGACGCGGAAGGACTGATTCCGATGCGCGGCCTACTCGGTCTCGGGACCTCGGGCCTGCTCGGTGTCGCGCCGGTATTCGTCCAGCGCCTCCTTGTTGATTACCTCCAGCTCGGTGCGCCGGTTCTCCAGGCGCCCCTCGGGCGTGCCGTTGTCGGCCTTCGGCATGGACTCGCCGAAGCCGCGGGAGACGATGCGGTCGGCCAGGGACGGCTCGATGCCGGCCATGTAGGCCTTGACCGCCGCCGCCCGGTTCTCGCTCAGCTCCATGTTGTAGGCTTCGCTGGCCGTGCTGTCGGTATGGCCGGCCACCTGGATCTGCAGCTTGGGATACTTGGTGAGCATCTTGGACAGCATGTCCAGGTACGGCTTGGAATTGATGTCGAGGGTGGCGCTGTCGACCTTGAAATGCACCGCGTCCATCACGAGCAGGCCGGTGGAGAGGAGCCGGTCCTCCATGGCGCCGGACGTGTCCGCGCCCCTGCGGACCTCGAAGCCCCGCAGGGTGTCCTGGCTGCGGACCTGGGCGGCCAGGGCGGCGTTCTCCATGCGCAGGCGCTGCTCGGCCTCGCTGCGGCGGCGCGCCTCGTCCCGGATCTCGCGGCGCTTGGGCTCCTGGGTGTCGAAGGTCAGGGCCAGGCCGCCGAACAGGCGGTAGGGCTCCAGCGCGCGCTCATCGCCGGCCACCGCAGCGTTGTCCTTCTCGCGGGACAGCGAGATGTCCCCGCCGAAGTTGATGTTGGTGTTGTAGCCGGTCCGGACGAACAACGACGGAGTGACCCAGAGGGGATCGGTGTCCATCTGGACGTCGTCGAGCTGGGTGCGGGAGTTGAGCTCCACCGCCCCCACCACGTACCGGGTGTTGTACTGGATGGCGGCGCCGGTGACGAGCAGGGGCTCCACGCCCGACTCGATGGAGGACACGATGCCCTCGTTCAGGTGGAACTTGAAGCCGTTGGCCTCGCTGCCGAACGCCAGGGTCTGGAGCAGCTTGGTGTGCACGTCCACGCCGGTGCGGGTCTCGAAATAGTCGTACCCGGCGGCCTGGTTGCTGTCGATGGGGTTCTCCGAGCGGCCGTCGAAGACGGCCACCTGGGCGCCCAGGCGGATGGGGGCGTAGGCCGGGAACGGGAACGTCCCCTGCACGCCGCCGCCGTAGGTGCCGAACCCGGCGTCCTTGGCCGAGTTGTAGTCGTTGGATCCGTAGAACGAAAGCGTGGCGAAACCGTCGATGAAACGGTTGATGCCAAGGGCCGCGGACGCGCGGCCGGCGTAGATGTCGGCGTCCCGGTTCGGGACGCCCTGGAACGTCCGCATCTGCCGGTACCAGGGCGCGTTGATGCCCAGGATGAGGCGGCCCTGCCCCAGCGCCTCGGCCGAGCCCGTATGGGGCAGGCCGCGCGTGCCGTACCACGTATTGGTGGGATCGGTCACGGTGACGTCCGTCGTGTCTTCGATGTCCTCGAGCGCCGGCGGATCCACGTCCGTCACCGCCAGCGCCTTCATCGGCGCGGCCGCCCCGGCAAGGGCCGCCGTCCAGATCAGAAGCTTGGATCGTTCACTTCGCATCGTCTTTCTCCCCCCGCCCCCAGGAATGACCCGCAAAGGTGGTCATCTACAGGTAACTACGGTTAAAACTTCACTTGCTTCAATCGCACCGGGAATTCCCGACAGAGTGTTGTTCCGGCCGGCAAGGGGGGTGTATACTATTGGATGGGGCATCGCGGATGGGCGGATCCGCCTCCGGAACGGGAAAATTTTCCGGATCTCCCGCGGCGGAGATGCCCTTCACGTCTTAAAAATTTAACTTTTGGGCGATTCCGGCCGGTTACCGGCCGTTAGGAGCATGCATGGCCATCGAACTCGTCGTGCCCAAGGTGGGCGAATCCATCACCGAGGTGCAGATCGCGGAATGGCTGAAGGCCGAGGGCGACCGGGTCGAGCGGGACGGCAACCTGGCCGTGATCGAGACCGATAAGGCCACCGTGGAGCTGCCCGCGCCTGTGGGCGGCGTCCTGAGCAGGATCCTGAAAGGCAAGGGCCAGACCGCCAAGGTCGGCGAAATCATCGGGTATATCGAGGAAGGCGCCGGAACCGGCAAAGCCGGCGACGGCAAGGCATCGGATTCCGAAAAGGGAGGAAGCAGGACATCCAAGGCGGTCGCCTTCGGCGACGGCGACGGGAAGCCGGCGGCCAAGGACGCGGCGGCCCCGGCAACCGGCGGCACGGCCGGGAAGGCCGAACCGTCCGGCGCGGGTTTCGTGATGCCGGCCGCCCAGCGCGCCCTGGCCGAAAGCGGACTCAAGGCATCGGACGTCCAGGCCACCGGCCCCGGCGGCCGCCTGCTCAAGGAGGACGTGCTCCGGACCCAGGAAGCTCCTCGCCCCGCGGCCGCGCAGCCCGCCGGGGAAACTCCCGCATCGCGGCCCGCGCCGTCCGGCGGAAGCGGCAGGGCCGAGGAGGTCGTGCCCATGAGCATGCTGCGCCGGCGCGTCGCCGAGCGCCTGGTGCAGGCCCAGCAGACCGCCGCCCTGCTCACCACCTTCAACGAGATCGACATGTCCCAGGCCATGGCGCTGCGCACCCGGCACCAGGAGGCCTTCCAGAAGAAGCACGGCATCAAGCTCGGCTTCATGTCCTTCTTCGTGCGCGCCGCCGTGGACGCCCTCCGCCTGGTGCCCCAGATCAACGCCGAGATCCGCGGCACCGACATCGTCTACCGCAGCTTCGTCGACGTCAGCGTGGCCGTGAGCGGCCCCAAGGGCCTGGTGGTCCCGGTCCTGCGCGGCGCCGACCGCATGGGCTTCGCCGAGATCGAGCTGGCCATCGCCGACTTCGGCAAGCGGGCCCAGGCCAACGCCCTGAAGCTCGAGGAGCTGCAGGGCGGCACCTTCACCATCAGCAACGGCGGCGTCTTCGGCAGCCTCCTGTCCACGCCCATCGTGAACCCGCCCCAGAGCGGCGTCCTCGGCCTGCACGCCATCCAGGACCGCCCCGTGGCCCGGGACGGCCAGGTGGTCATCCGGCCCATGATGTACGTGGCCCTCACCTACGATCACCGCATCGTGGACGGCCGCGAGGCGGTGACCTTCCTGAAGCGGATCAAGGAGGCGGTGGAGGACCCCGCCCGGATGCTGCTCGAAATCTGACCTCCAGCTAGGACGACCCATGGCAGAGACCTCCTTCGACCTCCTCGTCATCGGCGCCGGCCCCGGCGGGTACACGGCCGCCATCCGCGCGGCCCAGCTCGGCTTCAAGGTCGCCTGCGTGGAACGCGAGGCCGCCCTCGGCGGCACCTGCCTGCGGGTGGGCTGCATCCCCAGCAAGGCGCTCCTGGAGGCCAGCGAGAAGTACCGCGAGGCGAAGGAGAGCCTGGGCCGCTTCGGCGTCAAGGTCGGCAAGGTTGAGCTGGACCTCGCCGCCATGCTGAAGCACAAGGACGCGGTGGTGCTGGCCAATACCAAGGGCGTCGAGGGCCTGTTCAAGAAGGGGAAGATCACGCGCTTCCTCGGCCATGCCCGCCTCCTGGGCAACGGGAAGGTGGCCGTGGAGCCGACGACGGGCGCGGCCGGCGGGGCCTCCGAGACCCTCTCCGCCACGCACATCCTCATCGCCACCGGCAGCAAGGTGGCCATGCTCCCGGACGTGCAGGTGGACGGCAAGGCCGTCGGCACCAGCACCGAGGCCCTCTCCTGGCCGGAGGTGCCCGGGCACCTCGTCGTCATCGGCGCCGGCGCCATCGGGCTCGAGCTGGGATCGGTCTGGAGCCGCCTGGGCGCAAAGGTCACGGTGCTGGAGTTCCTGAACCGCATCCTGCCGGGCATGGACCAGGAAATCGCCGCCGAGGCGCAGAAGCTGCTGGCGAAACAGGGCCTGGAATTCCGCCTGGGCACCCGCGTGAAGTCGGTCCGGCCCGAGAAGCAGGGGGCCGTCGTGGAGGTGGACGGCGGCGACCCCATCCGGGCGGACCGGGTGCTCCTGGCCGTGGGCCGCGTCCCCAACACCGAGAACCTGGGGCTGGAGGCCGTCGGCATCAAGGTCGACAACCGCGGGCGCATCCCCGTGGACGAGCATTTCGCCACCTCCGTGCCGGGCATCTACGCCATCGGGGACGTCATCCCGGGGGTGATGCTGGCCCACAAGGCCGAGGAGGAAGGGGTAGCCTGCGTGGAACGCCTCGCGAAGGGCTACGGCCACGTGAACTACAACGCCATCCCCAACGTGGTCTACACCCATCCCGAGATCGCCTCGGTGGGCCGCTCCGAGGAGGAGCTGAAGGAGGCCGGGATCGCCTATCGCAAGGGGAGCTTCCCCTTCCTGGCCAACGGCCGCGCCCGCGCCATGGGCCAGGTCGAGGGCCGGGTGAAGGTGCTCGCCGATCAGAAGACCGATCGCATCCTGGGCGTCCACATCCTGGGCCCCCGCGCCGGCGACCTCATCGCCGAGGCGGTGGCGGCCATGGAATTCGGGGCCTCCAGCGAGGACCTGGCCCGCACCTGCCATGCCCACCCCACTTTGACCGAAGCCTTGAAGGAGGCTGCGCTCGGGGTGGACGGGCGGTCCATCAACATCTGAACGAAGCGTCCCCGGGATGCTGCGGACCGCGGAGGATTGTACTATTCCCCTATGCCCTCCGCGCCTTCCCGGCCGCCCGTCCGGCTCGTCATCACCGACATCGACGGCACCCTGCTCGACGACGACGGCGGCCTTCCCGAGCCGAACCGCCGGGCCCTCGCCCATTGCCGGGACCGCGGCGTGCGGGTCTGCCTGGCCACCGGCCGCCGCTGGACCACCTGCCGGCGCCTCCTGGACCGGCTCGAGCTGGGGGGCCTCGTGGACTATTGCATCCTCAACAACGGGATGATCCTCCACGACGTGGCCGCCGGCGGCACGCTGTACCGGCGCGACTTCCCGTTCTCCCTGCTCCTCGAGGCTACGGCCCGGCTCAACGCCCTGGGCCTCGATCCCATCGTGCTGGGGCACAACCCGGACGGCGCCACGCCGGACGTGTTCCACCGCCGCGACTGCCTGCTCAACGCCGACTTCGTGGAGAAGAACGCCGGCTTCTGCGTCCGCGTGGAGGGCCTCGGGGAGCTGGAACGGCGGCACCTGGTTGAGCTGGTCCTCATCGGGACCCGCCGGGACCTGGAGGCCGCGGCGGCCTCGCTGGCGGGGCTCGACGTGGAGACCGCCATCCTCAAGAACACCTATTACGCCGAATACATGCTGGAAGTGACCCCGAGGGGCGTGCACAAGCTGCTCGGAGCGGAGGCCCTGCTGGCCCACCTGGGGCTCGATCCCTCGGAGGCCATGGCCGTCGGCGATACCGAGAACGATCTCCGCCTGCTGCGGG